>CAXTPH010000284.1:0-3323 GCA_964245955.1 uncultured Sphingomonadaceae bacterium
CCATGGGTTCGGTCATCGGCCAGATCTGGCCGGCGGTCGCCAGGGGCGAGGCGGCGCCCGACAAGTTCCTGCTCGACCGCTACCGCCGCCCCGGGCCGCGGCTGGCGCTGGGGCAGGCGCTCGTCGGGGTCGCGACCGCGGCGATGGACGTGTCCGACGGCCTGCTGATCGACGCCGGGCGGCTGGCGGCGGCGAGCGGGGTCGCGGTGACGGTCGAGCTGGCGCGGCTGCCGGTATCGCCCGCCGCGACGGCGCGGGTGGCGCGTGACGATGCCGGGTGGGCGGGCCTCGCGAGCGCGGGGGATGATTACGAGCTGCTGTTCACGCTGCCCCCGGGGGCGGAGGTCGCGGGGGCGACGCGGGTCGGGGCGGTCGGGGAGGGGGAGGGGCTGACGGTGCTGGGGCTGGATCGCGCGCCGTTTTTGCCGGCGCGGCTAGGGTACGAGCACTAAGCCTAACCCGTCATCCCCGCGAAGGCGGGGACCCATATTCCAGAGGCAACTCGGCGTTGTAGATAGCTGTGCGACCGCATCGTCCTCTGACAGACGGCTGGGGATATGGGTCCCCGCCTTCGCGGGGATGACGGGAGGGGTTGAGGGGCCGCGAATGGAAAAGGGTGGGTGCGTCTACATCCTTGCCAGCGGCAAGCATGGGACGCTGTATATCGGCGTCACCTCGCGGCTGAAGCAGCGGTTGTATGAACACCGTGAGCGACTGACAGGCGGCTTTACTGCCGAATACGGCGTCGATCACCTCGTCTGGTACGAGGACCATTCGTTGATCGAGGCGGCGATCGGTCGCGAGAAACGAATGAAGAAGTGGCGGCGCGAGTGGAAGATCAATCTGATCGAAACCGACAATCCGCACTGGGAGGATTTGGCCGTCCCGTTATTCGGGTTCGAGCCAATGCCAGAACCAAGTCGTCATCCCCGCGAAGGCGGGGACCCATAACCCCGGCCGTCAGTCGTAAGGCGATGCGATCGTACAGCCGTATGTTACGCCGAACCGCCTCTGGGATATGGGTCCCCGCCTTCGGATGACGGCATCGAGGTTTGGTAACGGACTGGCCGGCCTACTTCGGTCCGTCGCGCCCCGTGCTCGTCCCGCCCGCCGAGTCTGTCGGCGTATTGGCCGAGCCGAACGCGCCGACGCCGCCGAAGATGTCCTCGAAGATGCCGGTGTTGCGGCCGAGCGTCGGGGTCTTTTCGCCGTACGGGTGGATGTTGGCGACCTGTTCGAGGCCGCGGCGTTCGACCTTGGCGACGTTGCCGCGCGCGTCGAAGCTGATCTTGATGATGCTCTGCGACTGCGCCTTGGGATAGAGGAAGGCGATCTGCCGGGTATTGCGGGTGACGTAATACCATTCGCCGGCGTCGAACTGCGCGGCGAAGGTCGGGCGGCCGAGCGTCTTCTGCACCGAATCCTTGTTGTCGACCCCAGGCTGGACCGACTGGACGAGCGCCTCGTCGACGATATAGCCCTGGTTCTGCTTGATCGTCGAACAGCCGCCAACGAGCACTGGCACCGTCAGCAGCAGTGCCGCCGCGATCGTCGATGTGAAACGCATGTCGGAACTCCCATGACGCCGCGGCACGTTGCGCCGCGCGTCGATCGCCTCAATATGCCGAAAGCCGCTTCCCCGACAAGGCTTGCCCACCGATGACGTTGCTCGACCGCCTGATCCCCTCGCGCCGCCCCGCCCCGCCGGGCGATACGCTGTACCGCGCGATCGTCGCGCAGGCGCGCAACCCCGACTGGTATCTCGCCGGCGCGGTGCCCGATACCGTCGACGGGCGCTTCGACGCGGTCGCGCTGGTCCTGTCGCTCGTCCTGCTGCGGCTCGAGCGCGAGGGGGCCAACGCGGTCGACAACCAACGCCAGTTCTCCGCCGACCTGACCGAACGCTTCATCGCCGACATGGACGGTTCCCTGCGCGAGCTCGGCATCGGCGATCCGACCGTCGGCAAGCAGGTCGGCCAGATGGTGTCGGCGCTCGGTGGGCGGCTCGGCGCCTACCGCGAGGCGCTTGGCGTTGGCGGCGGCGACGTGCTCGAGGAGGCGCTGGCGCGCAACCTGTATCGCGGCGCGCCGGCCGACCCGGCGGCGGTTGACTGGGCCGGACGGCGGACGCGCGCGCTCGCCGAACGGATCGACCGCGTGCCGCTCGCCGAGCTGCTGACGGGCACGCTATGACGCCCGAATTCTCGCGCGTCGTTCGCGCGCACGACATCGGCACCGCGGCGCGGCACGAAAGCCTGGAGGCGAAGCCCGCCGAGCGCGCCGGCGTCGCGGCGCGTTTCGACCTGCTCGCGCTCGACCGGCTGACCGCCGAGCTGACCGTCGTCCGCGACGCCGGCGGCATCCGCGTCAGCGGGCGGTTCGCGGCGGCGGGGGCGCAGGCGTGTGTCGTGTCGGCCGAGCCGGTCGCGTTCGCGCTCGACGAGCCGGTCGACCTGCGCTTCAGCGAGGCGGTGCCCGAAGGCGAGGAGATCGAACTCGGCGATTCCGACCTCGATGTCGTGCTGCTCGACAGTGATTACCTCGATCTCGGCGAGGCGATTGCGCAGTCGCTCGGCCTCGCGCTCGACCCGTATCCGCGTGCGCCGGCGGAAGCCCGCGCTGCCGCCGAGCGGCTCCTAATCAGCGAGGCCGAGGCAGCGGCGATCGCCGCCGCCGACAAGGCGCGCGCCAACCCGTTTGCCATGCTGCGCCCCGCCAAGTAGAGGCCGCGGCCATGGAGTTCTTCGCCGACGTCTTTACCGCCGGTGGGCTCGCGGCGCTCGGCCAGGTCATCATGATCGACCTGATGCTCGCGGGCGACAATGTCGTCATCCTCGGCACGCTCGCCGCCGGCCTGCCGCCGGCCGACCGCAAGCGCGTCCTCAGCCTCGGCGTCGGCATCGCGCTCGTCTGCCTCGTCGGCTTCGCCTTCCTCGCGGTGCGGCTACTGAACGTCGTCGGGCTACGGCTGGCGGGCGGGCTGCTGCTGCTCTGGGTCGGGTGGAAGCTGTTCCGCGAACTGCGCAGCGGCCATCCCGCCGACGCCGGCGCCGCCCCGGTCAAGCCGGCCAAGAGCTTCGCCCGCGCCGCGGTCCAGGTCGCGATCGCCGACCTGTCGATGAGCCTCGACAACGTCCTCGCGGTCGCCGGCGCGGCGCGCGACCATCCGGCGGTGCTGTTCTTCGGCCTCGCTCTGTCGGTGACCCTGATGGCGGTCGCGGCGAACTACATCGCGCGAATCATCGAGCGTCACCACTGGATCGCCTACGCGGGACTCGCGGTGATCGTTTACGTTGCCGGATCGATGATCGTCGATGGCGGCC
>CAXTPH010000285.1:0-3295 GCA_964245955.1 uncultured Sphingomonadaceae bacterium
CTGACATGGTCGAGCGTCAGCCGGCCCCGTGCCGGCAGCGGCAGCGCCACCGGGTGCGCCGGCGCGCGGATGTCGGGGGTCGCGGCGAGTAATTCCTCGATCCGTCCCGACGCACCCGCGGCGCGCATGAAGTCGCCGTAGGTCTCGGTCAGCGCGCCGAACGCGCCGGCGACGATCGCCGCGGTGAACAGGAAGGCGGTGATTGTGCCGCCGGTCATCCGCCCGGCGACGACGTCGGCGGCGCCTTCCCACAGCACCAGCGTGATCGCACCGAAGATCAGGAAGATGACGATCGCGGTCATCGTCGCACGGACGCGGATGCGCCGCTTGGCGGCGGCGAAGGTTGCCTCGACCGCGTCGCCGAAGCGCGCCGCCTCGCGGACCTCCTGGGTGAACGCCTGGACGACCTTGATCGCCCCCAGCACCTCGGCGATGATTGTGCCGATGCTGGCGATGCGGTCCTGGCTCGACCGCGACAGGTCGCGGACGCGCCTTCCGAGAAAGATGATCGGCAGGATCACCATCGGGATGACGAGCAGCATCAGCCCGGCGAGCTTCGGGCTGAGGACGATCATGTAGACCAGCCCGCCGATGCCCATGAACGCGTTGCGCAGCGCGACCGACGCCGACGTCGAGACGACCTGCTCGATGACCGCGGTGTCCGAGGTCAGGCGCGAGGCGATCTCCGACGGGCGGTTCTCCTCGAAGAAGCCGGGGTCGAGCGACAGCAGGTGGCGCTGGACGGTGCGGCGCAGGTCGGCGACGACACGCTCCCCGATCCAGCTGACGTAATAAAAGCGGACGCCGGTTGCGAGGCCCTGGATCGCGACGACGCCGAGCAGCGCGAGGAAATACGGCTCGATCGCTGCCGGGTCGGCGCCGGCGTGAAAGCCCTTGTCGACCACCAGCTGCAGTCCCTTGGGCACTGCGAGCGTCGACCCGGCCGCAACGGCGAGCGCGACCAGCGCCATCGTGAGGTGCCCTGGGTAGATTTTGACAAAGCGCCAGAGGATGCCGAGCTTCGACAGTTTGCGCGACGGCGGCGCGGCGTCCTTCGAGGTCGGGATGGCCATGCGATCAGTTTCCTGTCGGCGCGACTTCGCGCGGGTATCCTGTCGGCGCGACGGTGCGATCCATGAAGCGCAGCCGCGTCTGCCAGACGTGGACATCGAGCCCGGTCGCGGCATGGGTCGCGCCGGGATAGACCATCAGGTCGAACGGTTTGTTCGCCTTCTGCAGCGTCGCCATCAGCGCGGTCGAATTCTCGAAGAAGACATTATCGTCGGCCATGCCGTGGATCAGCAGCAGCGGGCGCGCGATGTTCGTCGCTCCCGACAGGGCATCGCTCGACGCGTAGGCGGCGGGATCGGCCTGCGGCGTGCCGAGATAGCGTTCGGTATAGGCGGTGTCGTACAGCTCCCAGCGCGTCACCGGCGCGCCGGCGATGCCCGCGGCAAAGGCTTGCGGCGCGGCGGCGAGCAGCTTGAGCGTCATGTAGCCGCCATAGCTCCAGCCGTTGACGACGACCTTGTCCGGCGCGGCCCAGGTTTGCGCCTTGACCCACGCCAGCGCGGCGAGCTGGTCGTCGACCTCGGTCTTGCCCATGCTGTGGTAGAGCACGTCCTCGAACTTCTTGCCGCGATGCGTCGAGCCGCGGTTGTCGACCTGGAATACCGCCCAACCGTGCTGGACGAGCCATTCGTTGACCGGTGCGGCCCAGGCCCGGGTGATCGACTGGACCCCGGGGCCGCCATAGACGGTGAAATACACCGGGTGCGGCCCGGGCGTCGTCGGGCGGAACAGCCGATAGTGCATCGGTGTCCCGTCGGCGGCGGCGATCGTGCCGTATTCGGGCGCGACGTGCGCGGCGAGGAACGGCGCATAGGGGTGGGCGGCGTTGAGCGCGTTCTCCTCGATCCACGCGCGACGGGTGCCGGCGGCGTCGGCAAGCCAGGTCTGCGCCGGCTGGGTCGGCGTCGAGCGGGTGATCAGCGCCGCGGTCCCGCCCTTATCCATCGTGACCTCGTGCCAGCCGCCCGGCGCAGTGATGCGGACCGGCGCCGCGGGGTGGAGGTAATCGACGACGTAGAGGTGCTTTTCGAGGACGGTATCGGCATAGCCGGTGAAGAACAGCTTGTGCGCCGCCTGGTCGACCCCGGCGACGCCGTCGACGACCCAGTCGCCATGGGTCAGTGCGGTCAGCTTGCCGCCGGCGCGACGATAGAGATGCGCGAAGCCGCTGCGCTCGGACCCGATGATCTGCGACCCGTCGGCCAGCGCGCGGAAGTCGTCGTTGAGGTTGACCCAGCTCTTCGCGGTATCGGTGACGATGACGTGCGACGCCCCGGTCGCCGGATCGACCTGCAGGATATCGAGCCGCTTCTGGTCGCGTGTCAGCCGCTGGACGAACAGCGCCTTACCGTCGGCCGCCCAGTCGACGCGGGCGAGATAGATGTCGGGATCGCTGCCGAGGTCGACCTTGACCCGCGCGCTGCTGTCGGGGGCGATCAGCCACAGCTCGACATGGGCATTCGGACTGCCGGCGGCCGGGTAGCGCTGCGCGTAGATCCGCGTGCCGTCGGCCCCGATCGCGGCGCGCTGAACGATTTGCACACCCGATTCGTCGACGCGCTCGACCGCGACCCGGTCGTCGGCGGGGGACCACCAGGTCCCGACGAAGCGGTGAAGCTCTTCCTGCGCGATGAATTCCGCCGCGCCCCAGCCGATCGTGTCCGACCCGTCCTTGGTCAGCGCCGCCTCGGTGCCGCTCGTCAGATCGAGGACGAAAAAGTTGCGGTCGCGCACGAACGAGGCGAAGCGGCCTTTCGGCGATAATTGCGCGTCGGTTTCGGTCGCGGCGGTCTTCGTCAGCTGCCGCACCGAGCCGTCGAGCCGCGCCAGCCACAGGTCGCCGTCGATCGGCACGAGCAGGGCCTGCGAGTCAGGGGCCCAGTCGTAGTCGGCGATGCCCTTGATGCTGGCGATCCGCTGGCGCTCGCGGTTCATCCGCTCGGTTTCCGACAGCGCCGCGCCGGTGCCGAGCTTGGTCGAATCGACGAGCATCCGCGCGGTGCCGGTTCCGACGTCGACCGCCCACAGGTCGTAGCGGTCCTTGTCGTCGGCGCGCGGTCGCAGCAGCGTCGCATATTTGCCGTCGGGGGACAGCCTGAGCACCCGAGGGGTGGGACCGCTCAGCGACGGCGAGGCGAAGACGCGCTCGAGCGTCAGGTCGGCGGCGGGGGCGACGCTGGCAAGGGTCATCGCCGCCAGCCCGATAAGTCCCGCCAAAAACGCC
>CAXTPH010000286.1:0-3284 GCA_964245955.1 uncultured Sphingomonadaceae bacterium
TCGGCAGATATGGCTTGCCGACGAAGCGGCCGCCCGGGACGAGCTCGAGCTCGCTGCCGGTATAACCGGTCGCGTAGATCACGGGGAGCTCGGGGTTGAGCGTGCGGGCATGGCGGGCGATCGCCCACCCGTCGATCGCGCCGGGCAGGCGGATATCGGTGAACAGGACATCGACGGTGTTCGCCGCGAGATGCGCGAGCGCGGCGGCACCGTCGGCCGCCTCGAGCACGGAAAAGCCCGCATCCTCGAATTCGGCCGAGGCGATCTCGCGAACGAGCTCCTCATCCTCGACGATCAGCACAATGGGCATGGCCCCCACTACCATCCTATCGCGTCACTGTAACCCCATCGGGTCGCCGGCGCGCGGCAGCTCGATCGCGATCGTCGTTCCCTGTCCGACGCCGCTCGTGATCGCGACGCGCCCGCCCGATTGCTCGACGAAGCCCTGGACCTGGCTGAGGCCGAGGCCGGTGCCCTTGCCGACCCCCTTGGTAGTGAAGAACGGCTCGAACACGCGGGCGACGACCTCGGGCGGCATGCCGGTGCCGGTATCGGCGATCTCGACGACGACGCGGTCGCCGTCCACCGCGGCGAGATTGCGGGTGCGGACGGTCAGCGTGCCGCCGTCAGGCATGGCGTCGCGCGCGTTGACGACGAGGTTGAGCAGCGCGTTCTCAAGCTGGTTGGCGTCGATCCGCACCGGCCAGACGTCGGGGTCGAGGTCGGTCACGACCGCGATCCCGGCGGGGACGCTCGCGCCGATCAGCGCGTGCATCCCGGCGACGAGCGCCGAAAGATCGGCGTCGGCGGCGATCAGTGGTTGCCGGCGCGAGAAGGCGAGCAGCTGGCTGGTCAGCCGGGTCGCGCGCTCGGCCCCGGCGATCGCGTTGATTACCGGCCGCTCGAGCTTGGCATCGCCTTCGCTCAACCGCCGCACCCGGTCGAGGTTGGCGATGACGATCGTCAGCAGGTTGTTGAAGTCATGGGCAATGCCGCCGGTCAGTTGGCCGATCGCCTCCATCTTCTGCGCCTGGCGGAGCAGGTCCTCGGCGCGCGCGCGTTCGGTGGTCTCGCGCTGTAGTGCGGCAAGGGCGGTATCGCGCTCGACAATCCGTAGCGACAACGCCTCGTTCGCGCGCTGCAGCTGCGTCGCCGACGGCACCGCGATCGCGCGCGGCAACAACGGCCACAGCGCGACCGCGGTGAACACCGAAACGACGGCGGTGACGACCTTGATCAGCGCCTCGATCCCGTAATCGGGATGCCAGAGAGTCCAGATCGACATGAAGTGCGTCGTCCCGCACACCATGATGAAGGCGGCGAACATCCAGACGACCCAGCCGAAGCCGACATCGCGGCGACGGGTGAGAAACGCGGCGATGGCGATGGGAATCGAGAAATAGGCGGCGCCGATCGCCGCGTCAGCGATGACATGCGTCCAGATCAGCGCGGGCTCCCACAACAGGCAGAACCCGTGCGGCGCGAGGCCCCGCTCGCCCAGCAACCGCTGGAGATAATTGAACATGTCCGCTCCCCCGTCGGCGCAGCTTAGGAGCAGTCGGGGCGGGTCCGTCAAGCACCCCCGCGCGCATCAGCAGTGGCTCGCGAAACTCAGCCGCGACTCGCTTCAGCCGATCGCGACGCGCATCAGCAAGGCCCCCGAAACGTTGGCGCGGTACGGACGGCCGTCGATCGGGCAGTCGAGCCACAGGCGCTCGTTCGACTCGGCGAGCCGCCAGCTGCCCTCGACGCGCTTCAGCGCCCCCGCCCCATCCATCGCCAAGACGTCGCCGCGGGTGACGAGCTCGATCCCGCCCGCCCACGGGTCGTTCGACAGATAGACGCCGGTCAGCGCCGCGAGCTCGGGCGGGACCGGCGGCTGCGGCACGGCGGCATCGCGGCCGTAGAGCGTGCTGCCGTACCATAGCCGGTCGCGCCGGCCGGTCGCGGCGACGAATTCGAGCGCATGCGCATCGCGCCCGGGAAGGTCGCTGACGAACATGCCCGGGCTCGCCGCCTTGACCCGCCCGCGTCGCCCGACGTCGACGAGAGTGAGTGTCGTGCCGTCGGCCGCGATGGTGATGGCATCGCCGCGCGGCCCGACAAAGCGCCCGGCGAAATCTTCGGCACCCTCGATCGGGGCCACCGCGACGATCGGCTTCGGCGGCGGCAGCGCGTCGCCCGCCGCGACTGCGCGCAGCAGGCGGACGCCGTATGACCCGACCGCGCGTGGCCGGTATCCGGTGCCGCCGATGTTGACGCTGGCGAACACCCCCGCCCCGGTCGCGCGGTCGACGAATACCGCCGAGCTGAACAGCAGCATCCCGCCGGTGTGGTGGAACACCGGCTTGGCGTCGAGGTCGACCGTCGCGAGGCCGTTGGCGTAGCGCGCGCCCGGGCCGAAGTCGCTCGTGTCGATCAGCGGGGTCGCGAACCGCCGGGCGAGCGCGTCGGGGAACAGCGGCGCCCCCTGCCCCTGCGCCAGCCGCCCGAGGAAGCCGATATAGCGCAGCATGTCGCCGCTCGTTGCCGCGACCGACCCGGCCGCGCGGTCGATGTCGAGCCACGGCCCTTCGGCGAGCGGCGACTGCGGGAACCACGTCGTGTCGCCGAGTGCGACATACCCGGACGCATAGCGGGCACGGTCGGTACTGCGGATCACCGGCACCGCGCTCGTCATGCCGAGCGGAGCGAGGACGAGCGCGGTCAACGCCGCGTCGTAGCGCATCCCGCTCGCCCGCTCGACGACGAAGGCGAGCATATCGTAACCGGCGTTGCTGTACGAGAAATGCTGGCCCGGCGGCGTCGCCGACCACAGCTTGCCGCCCGGCACATCGGGGAAGATCGGCGAATTGTCGGGCAGGCCCGCCGCATGCGACAGGATCTGCATTATGGTAATCGAGCGGTCGGCGAGCCAGAGTTCGGGCACGACGCTCACCACCGGCGCGTCGAGGTCGAGCTTCCCCTGCCCCGCGAGCGTATACAGCGCCATCGCCACGAGCGACTTCGAGATCGACCCGATCTGGAACAGCTGCGCCGCCGCCACCGGCCGCCGCGCGTCGAGCGCGGCATAGCCGATCGCCAGCGTCGCTGTCTGCCCGTCGGCGGCGCGGACCGCGACCGTCATCCCCGGAAACCCCTGCGCGGCCAGGTCTGCCGCGGCGAAGGCAGCGAGCGCGTCGACCGCGGCGCGGAACGCCGGCGTCGCCCCGGGGGCGCTGACCGTGACCGCCCCCGCCTGCAGCGCCGCCGGGATCGCGGCCGACCCCACGACCCCGGCCAGC
>CAXTPH010000287.1:0-3265 GCA_964245955.1 uncultured Sphingomonadaceae bacterium
TCGCGGCAGGCGATCTTCGGTGCCTAGTCCTTTCCGGCCCGCACGATGTCGCCGGGCGCGCGGCCATAGACCCGCTCGACGAAGCCCACCGACCGGGCCTGTACGATGGAAATGTCACGCTGGTTGAACTCGATCGTGCCGGTAACCGTCAGCGCCGACGACAAAGTCGTGCGCCCGACTGTCGCGGTGCGAATGCCGAGGCTTTGCACCGCCCGGCCATCAACGGACACGCCCGTCGCCGCCGGACGCCCGGCGACCGCAGCAGGCGCGGCATAGCGCGGCTGCAGCTGCATATCCATGAAGGGCGACTTGCCCGGCTTGTCGAAATGCTGCCCCGGCATCATCGGGTCGTACCAGTAGAGGATCTTGCGCTCTGCCGGCGCGGCGGCGGTGGCGGCGGCGGAAGGAGCGACGGTGCGCGGCGACGCGAGCCAATAGCCCCCGCCGCCCGCAGCGACAGCGATCAGCACGGCGCCGACGCTCAGCCGAACACGCTGCGATCGGTCGAGGCTCATCGTGCGTCGCTCCCGTAGGTCAGGTTGATGCGGACCGCATCTCGGACGACGTCGGCCTCGCGGGTCACCAGTTCGAGCCGAGCCTCGGCAAGCGCGATCCGGGCCGCCAGCGCATCGGCGAGGCCGCTGGTGCCCGCGCCGTAGCTGGCGGTTTCCAGCGCCGACCGGCGTTCGGCGAGCGGCAGCAGCGTCGCCCGCGCGCGTTCGAGCCGCTCGTGATGCATGGCGTGGTCGGCGAGGTCGGACTCGAACGCTGCGACGAGTTCCCGCGCGATCGCCTGTGTGTCGAGCCTGGCGCGCTGCGCATCGAGGTCGCGGGCGAGGATGAGCGGATCCTGGCGATTCTTCGCGAACAACGGCAGGCCGATCTTGACGCTCGCGCCGAGCATGTCGCCAAAGCGCGGGTCGCGACGGTCATAGCCGACCTGCCAGCTCCAATCGGGTCGCTTGTCCGCATGCGCGAGGCGGGCGTCGGCATCGGCCTGCCCGGCAGCAGCGGCAGCGGCCTGTTGGTTGGGCAAGTGGTCGAGGCCGACACGAAGCAGGGGGGCATCGATCGTCGGCGCCGGCGGTGGCCCAGCAACTTCGGGCGTTTCGTCGCCTGTCCAGCGGACCAGCGCGGCGCGAGCCTTGGCGGCTTCGGCGACAAGTTCGGCGCGCCGATCGTCTAGTGCCGACAGAGCCTGTCTTGGTTCGACAGTTTGCGCCGGTCGGGCTGATCCCGACGCCAGCCGGGCGGCAGCAGACGAGGCGAGCGGTGCGATGCTCTCGCGAACCGCGTCGAGCGCTGTGACCTTGCGCGCCGCGAAATAGAGATCGACCCAGGCGAGGGCAGCGCCCAGCCGGACCGTCCGCGCCTCGCCCAGCCTAGCTGCCTCGCTGGCCGCAACATCGGCCTCGGCGCGACCGATGCGGGCGCTACGCTTGGCCCGGTTCGGGACATCCTGCTCGATGCCGACACGGACAGTGCTGAAATCGTCGCGCTCGGGATGCCCGGCGTTCGGCCCCGACACCGGGAACCCGGTGAAGCCGAATTCGAGCTTTGGATCGGGCAACGCTCCCGCCGACCGTGCCGCGCTCTTTGTCGCATCGGTTCCGAGCGCCTTTCCGGCGAGGCTCGGTGCGGTGTCGCGCGCACGGTCGAGCGCTTGGTCGAAGGTCAATGGTGCGGCGGTCGCGGCAGAAGCCCACGCCAGCGCGGCGACGGCAATTCGAATATACATGGATCGGCTCCGTCGGGCGTGGCCCGGACAAGCGAGGTCGATTGAATTGCCTGACGCGAAAGTGCACGCGCGTACCGCGTCTGGCCGCAGTATGTGCATTTCGGCCGCCGATTGGCGACGATGCTCAGGCGTTAACTAGACGACCGGCTTTGGAGGAGGGTCGAGCCAGCCCGGCTCATGGGCGGCGAGGCGTAGCTGCGTGAGGCCAGGCGAGATCACGGTCTTGGTGAGGCGCGTCGACACATTAATGCGGACGGCAATGTCGGCGACGGCTGCGCAAGCTATTGAGCACGATGACAGACACGCCTTTGTCACCGGATCGCAGCACTTGTCGACCGGAGCAGAATGACGACTGCCCATCTCCATCGTCGGCATCGAGGTGCTGTCGGCCTTCCCGCAAGACGCGGACGCGGAAGCACTTGCGAGCGGGGTCGCCGCTACGGAAAGCAGCGTCAGCATTACAAGGATTAATCGGACCACCCCCCGACTATGCGAGATATCGCGCCGGTGTCCAGCCCAACACCTTCTGCCGACGACCGTCGATATCGTCTCGAGAATAGCACCTAGAAAGCGACGTCGACCGATATGGCCAGGTGATCGGCAGACTTGAACGAGGGCCCGTCCGATTGTGGATAACAAGGCCGGCGCAGCCTGAGGGTCATTCGACACCCTCCCAGAAGTGCTTTATCTTGTTTCGCCCCTACCATCGATGCCATCCGCCCGGCGGGTGTCCGGAATCAAGTGATTGCCACACCCCGTTTTTTTGATCGGCATTTTCGATCACAGTCTCCTTCGCTGGGGTGTCGGAAATGTTAAGCTCAATTACAACCAGAATTCTTGGTGCCTTGCCTGGAGGCGGCCTCGCCTTCGTCAAGATCAACATGTCGTAGAGTGGACACACAGTCGGTCGCCCGCTCAGCGGTTCGGCATCGCTTCAAGTCGATCAACGTCGAGGAGGTCGAAGCCGCCTCGGCGTCCATTTACGACGACCCGATGCCCAAGTAGTTTTTGAGCCGCGGTCGTCGCGCACATCGAGTTGCCAACTACCGCCGCCGTCGATTTCGAGTGCGAACCCGGTCGTGGTCGCCAGCAGGATGCCTGTCAGACAATGCTCGCTACCATTTGGCATCAGTGCTGGACCTCGTTGGCACCCACGCTGGTGAGCCTATCAATCCGCTGCAGGATCGCCAGCCATGTCCGTTGCCCGTCGAGGTCGCCGTCGGCAAGCAGCGCGTCCGCCCGCATCGCCGCCGCGACGGCAGCTTCATCGCCGTAGTGCTCGATCTGCTACCGTGCGCAGGCCCAGAGCTCCCAATCGCTGATCATCAAAACCGACCCCACCTAGTTCTCGCTTAGACAATCACAGCGCACGCGCGCTTGTCCAATCAACGCCCCCGCTCGGTCGGAACAACACCCGGCTAACAAATGCCCCCCGACAGGACATCCTTGCAATCGAAGCAGCAAATTATCCCGACAACGGGCGCAACCGAGAAGTTGACGCCGGCTGTACCGTCAAAACGTGCCGCG
>CAXTPH010000288.1:0-3218 GCA_964245955.1 uncultured Sphingomonadaceae bacterium
GTGGCCGCCGTGCGCCGGCTGCCGATCCTTCAAATACGGGAGTTGTAGTTTAACCGGAAGGCGCCCCCACCTTCCAGATGTCCTTGCCGAGCGTCGCATTAGCGGCTTTGTGCGGGCAATGGACCCGGATTTCGTCGAGCGGCTACCCGACCTTGCCTTGTTCGTCGCTGCGGCTGAAGCGGCCAGCTTATCGGCAGCGGCCCGGGCGACGGGCGTACCGGTGGCGCGGCTGTCTCGCCGCCTCGCCGCGCTCGAGAAGGCGGTCGGGGTTCGACTGATCGACCGGACTCCGCGGCGTTTCGGCCTGACCGAAGACGGGCGGGCCTATCTGTCCGCCTTGCGCGAATCGGTCCTCGGTCTCAGCGAAGCCTATGATGCCCTGATCCATCAGCGGGGAGCGCCGCAAGGAACCCTCAGGCTTGCCGCCAGCCCCGACTTCGCGGCACCGTTCCTGTCACCGATCATCGCCGAATATACCGCGCTCTACCCCGACGTCGCGATCGACATCGACCTTAGTCCTCGCCGGGTCGATATTGCCGCCGAGCGTTTCGACGCGGCGATCCGGGTCGGTCCCCTGGAGGACTCGGCGTTGACGTCGCGGCGTCTCGCGGCAGTGCCGTGCTTCCTTTATGCCGCACCGGCCTATCTCGCGGCAAACGGCACACCCGCGCATCCTGCCGACCTCGCTCGGCATCGCTGCCTGCCGCTTCCGCATATGAGCGGTGTCGCTCGTCTATCGCGGGCAGGAGAGCGGTTCGACGCGGTGATGAAGGGTCCGGTGCGGGCCAACAACCTGATCGTGCTGCGCCGGCTGTGCGGTGAAGGACTTGGCATCGTCGCCTTGAACTCGTTGATCGCGACCGACGGCGGCGAGCACTGCCCCGTCGTTCCGGTACTGGCGGACTGGCAACTCGAGCCGACCACCTTCTACTTCCTGACGCCCGGCCGCTTGCTGCCCGCGCGCACCCGCGCCTTTTTCGATCTCGCTCGCAAGCGACTGGAGGCGCAAGGGTATTGATCACGGGTGATAAGCAGCTTCTCGCCGGTGTCGGCTTCCGGCATTCCACCGGCGCGTCCTAATGAGGCACACCACTTGGGAGTGCCGCCATGACCGTCGCCCGTTTCACCACCGCCGACAGCCTGATCATGCTCGTCGATCACCAGACCGGCACGCTCGGCTGGGTCAAGAGCCTGCCGCAGGCGACCGTCGTCACCGCCTGCCGCGTACTGACGCGCCTTGCCGTCGCCTATGAGATGCCGCTGGTTCTTACGACGACGATGGAGGCGCAGGTCGGGCCGACGATTCCCGACGTCGCGACCCTTGCGCCGGATGCGTTCGCCAAGCGCTTTGCCCGCGGCGGCGAACTCGATTGCTGGGACGACGCGACTCTGCGTGACGGGGTTGCCGCGCTCGGCCGCAAGCGGATCGTCATGGCCGGGCTGACGACCGACATCTGCCTGTTCTGGGCGGCACGGTCGGCCTTGAACCTCGGTTATAACGTGCTCGTCGTCGCGGACGCCTGCGGCACGACCAGTGTTCTCGGCGACACGCTGACCTATGATCGCCTGCGTGCCGACGGCGCCCAGATCACGGTCATCAACCAGGCGGTGACCGAGCTGGTCAACAACTTCGGCGTACCCGAAGGGCAAATGGCGCAGCAGATCATGGGCGACGAAATCATCTCGAAGCTGGGGTGACATTGATGTCGCCCGCATCGATCCCGCTGCCGCTGTCTTTACCCTCGTGCAACATCACTGTCTGTCCGTAAGCCTAGACCTGTTCACCGGGGAAATTTGGCCGGGCAATGTGCGAGGAGGCCCGCGAGGAATTTCAGTTCGCTCGTCGTATCAAAGCCGGTTACCCCGCGCTGCGTCGCCAATCGCTGCCATTCTATCGCCGTCGCTCGATACCGGTTGCACGCTTCGCGATGCCGGCCGGCCGCCCAATATAGTTCACCGACCGGGCGCATGTTGACCGGGACGGAGCGAGCCGCCTCGAAATCCTGCGGGAAGCGCGCCGCCGCCGTGCGTAGCCCCGCCAGCGCCTTCTCGGCGGCGGCGATCGCTTCGGGAAAGCGGCGAATCGAGCCGAGGATGACCGCGAGTTGCATGTGTAGGATATTGGCGATGTGCCACGATCGTGGGCTCTTCTCGAATGCCAGCATCAGGTCGGCCGCCGCCACGCCGGTCGCCGCAGCAGCTGCCGGGCGAAGGCAGCAGCTGTTGGGTGAAGCCGTCCTGTCGCGAGCCGATCGCCACGCCTGGCGTTCGCACCACACACTGCCGGGCAAGCCTCAGGCGGCGAGCATCGCATCGATCCGAGCAGGAAGTTCACCCAGATGGGCCAGTGCGGCCAGCCGCTCGGCCGTTTCAGGCGCGTCATCCCCGCACGACGCCGCTGCGCGTAGGCATCGCCATTCGAGCACCGAAAAGCCGGTCACGGAAGCGGCGGTGGCGGCGGCGCGTAGTTTCGTAATCGCGGCTCCCGCCTGAGCCGGCGATTCGTCGAAGAGGATGAGGGCCTCGATCCGCCGCGCTTCGGCTTCGAGCCAGCGGAAGCTGCTGCTATCCATCAGCGCGAGCGAACGGTCGATTGCCGCGCGCGCCAGTTTCAGGCGGCCAAGCCGGCGCAAGCAGTCGGCGTGCCAAGCCAGCGCCCCCGACAGCCCGAGCACGATACCGGTCGCGTCCAATTCGGCGACCGATCGCGCGAGCAGGCGCTCGCCCTCCTCGAGATTACCGCTTTCGGTTATCGCCCGACCGAGATGTCCGAACCCGTAGGCGGCGAACACCCGCATCCCGTGCCGTTCGGTCAACGCGCACAGCGCCGACGCATGCTGCTCTAGCGCCGCGGTCGCGCCGGACAGACCAAAGATCCATCCGGCCACATAGGTCAGGGGCATCACCGTCGAATGGGGGTGACGCAAGCGATCGGCGATACGCAGGACCGAAATCCCCATCTCGAGGGCTGCGTCGATTTCGCCCTGCGCGAACAGCGCCAGCGCAAGTGCGGAGCGCGTGTGCACCTCGGTATTTTGCCCGAAGATCTCGGTTGTCGCCGCGTCGCGTTCATGATCGTACAATGCGAGCGACCGCTCCATGTGGCGGCGCGCCTCGGCGACCCTGCCCTGACCGAACAGCACCGTTCCCATAAGCCGCTCGCCGACGACTTCGCCCGAGACATTGCCAGCCTTGATCGAGGTGGCGAGGCACAGCTC
>CAXTPH010000289.1:0-3200 GCA_964245955.1 uncultured Sphingomonadaceae bacterium
CGACGGAATTATTGCCGACCGCGGCATGGACGCATGCCTTCCTGACGATCAGCGGGGCCGGGTGGAACTCGGCGGCTGCGAGCGCGCCGTCGAGCTTGGTGCGCCCGTAGACGCCGAGCGGATTGGACACCGCATCGGGTCGATAGGGGAGGTGCGCCGAGCCGTCGAAGACGAAATCGGTCGAGACATGCGCGAACGCGGCTCCGGCGATGCGGGCAGCGGCAGCGAGCGTCCCGACGGCGTTGACGTTGACCCGGCGGGCCGCGGCCTCATCGCTCTCCGCCTTGTCGACGGCGGTATAGGCAGCGGCGTTGATGATGACGTCGGGTTGTGCGCTGCTGACGACGGCCCGAACGGCGTCGGGATCGGTGATATCGAAGTCGGCCTCGGGCGGCGCGATGATCGTGACGCCGGTGGGCGCGCCTTCCTGGAGTGCCCGCCCGAGCTGGCCACCCGACCCGGCAATCAACGCCCTCACGCGAACACCTCGGCGGCGGCGAAGCGCGAAGCCGCCGCGTCCTTGGCCGAGAGTTGCGGGGTCATGCCGTCGAGCCGCCAATCGATGGCAAGGTCGGGATCGTCCCAACGAATCGCGCGCTCGTCGGGTGGCGAATAGAGCGTCGTGCACTTGTAAAGAAAGTCTGCGGTTTCGCTGAGCACGACGAAGCCATGGCCGAAGCCGGGTGGCACCCACAACATCGTCTTTTTTTCGGCCGACAGTTCGTAGCCGACCCAGCGTCCGAAGTGCGGGCTCGACCGGCGCAGGTCGACCGCGACGTCGAACACCCGGCCGATCGTCACGCGAACGAGCTTTCCCTGTGGATTGTCGAGCTGATAATGGAGACCGCGAAGCACGCCCCTGGCCGATCGGCTGTGATTGTCCTGCACGAAGTCGAAGTCGAGTCCGGCATCGGCGAAAGTCTTCGTGTTCCAGCTTTCAAGGAAAAAGCCGCGCTCGTCGCCGAACACGCGTGGCTCGATCAGCTTGACGCCGGGCAAGGGGGTATCGACGACGTTCACGCGGCTGCCCGAAGCTGGTCGAGCAGATATTCGCCGTAGCCGCTTTTGCGCAGCGGCTCGGCGATGCGCGCCAGCTGCTCGGCGTCGATAAAGCCTTGCCGCCACGCAATCTCCTCGGGGCAGCAGATCTTGAGGCCCTGCCGCTCCTCGACGATCCGAACGTACAGGCCGGCGTCGAGCAGCGAACCGTGCGTACCGGTGTCGAGCCAGGCGAAGCCGCGTCCCATCAACTCGACCCGAAGCTGGCCGTCGTCGAGATAGGCGCGATTGAGGTCGGTGATCTCGAACTCTCCGCGCGGCGACGGACGGATGTCGCGCGCGCGGGCGACGGCAGTGCCGTCGTAGAAGTATAGGCCAGTCACCGCATAGTTCGACTTCGGCGCGATCGGTTTTTCCTCGATCGTCGCGGCGCGTCCGTCGGCATCGAACGAGACGACCCCATACGCCGACGGGTCCTTGACATAATAGCCGAACACCGTGGCGCCGTCGCTTCGCGCATCGGCCGCGGCGAGCAATTCGGGCAGGCCGTGGCCGTAGAAGATGTTATCGCCCAGGATCAATGTCGAGGGCGCGTCGCCAACGAAATCGGCGCCGATATGATACGCCTGCGCCAGCCCCTTCGGCTCGGGCTGGACCGCATAGACGATCGTCATGCCCCAGGCCGAACCGTCGCCGAGAAGCTGCCTGAACGCAGCGGCATCGCCGGGCGTCGTGATGACGAGGATTTCGCGGATGCCGGCGAGCATCAGAACCGAGATTGGATAATAGATCATCGGCTTGTCGTAGACCGGCATCAGCTGTTTGCTGACCGGTTTGGTCAGCGGATACAGCCGCGTCCCCGAGCCGCCCGCCAAAATGATGCCTCGCCGTGCCACGCCGCCTCCTAGGTTCGCCGGAGCACCAGACGCCGAACGAGACCGGCAAATGCGCGCGCATGCTGAACGAGTGTTACCTGTCGCGCCGCAGCGACGAGCTGGACGCCGCGATAGCGGGGCACGGGTCGACCTGCAACCTGGACCGCGGCAAGTCGCGCCAAGAGTTCGCGCTTGCGGCGGACCTGCGACGGCTGCATCCGGACGATCTCGGCGGGATCGAGCGTCTCGGCAACGATCGTCCCGGTGGCGATGGCACGACGCAGAGCGGCGTCACCGACCGTTGTACGCGCCATGACGAGGCTGCGCCCCGCCTGCTCGGCGAAACTCGGATAGCCCTTGGCGTCGCCGTACCACGCGTCGGCGCAGGCGACGTCCGCCGCGCCGCCGACCGCGTCGGGGCAGATCTTGCAGCGAAACTGGATCTCCTTCGACAGGATTTTTCCCCAGCTTTCGTGGTAGCTCATGCCGCGCGTCGACCCGTCGGCAAGGGTCGCGGTCGCGTTGCCCGGCCAGCCGTCGCCACGGTAGCGGAAGGCGGTCACCTCGGCTTCGGGGGCCTCAATAGCCGCGAGAATGCGTCGCGCGCCGTCGCCGCTTGGAATGCCGGCACAGAAAAAGGCGAGCATGAGCGGCACCTTGGCATCGACCCGGGGATCAATGCGGGCCAGCGCGCGCAGCGCCGACACGTCGCACGGCTTGCCGACAAAGGCGAAGCGGCCCGGTGCGTCGAGCAGTGCCGTGATGCCAGCCAATGGCGATGAGCTGGCATAGCGCGAACCCGCCGCAGCGAAGACCTCCCCGGCGGTGCGCGCGACAACCGTTATGTTAGCCAACGGCCGGGCTCCGTCCATGCCGGTTTCGACGACGTAATCGACGGTGCCCTCAGTCAACGCGGTGACAAGCAGCGCCGACAGGACGCCCCCCGACGAGGCCTGATGGCGCAGCGCGGCGTCGGTGGCATGACCCGTCCCGGTGAAGAACCATGGACCCCATAGCGCGTCGACTTGCGGTGCGGCCGGGCGGTTGTCGATAACGACAGCGGGGCAGCACGCGGCAATCGCCGCTTCGTCCGTCGCGCCGATCTCGGCGATCTGGCGCGGCCGGGTGAAACCGGGAGCAACGGTGTCGAGCGCGACCGCGCCGTCGGCGATGCTCGCGCACAGGCCGCAGCCGGTACACAGCTGGCCGCGCTCGACCTTGGTCAGGGTGGGGGAGGGGATCATGGTGCCGGCTTGCGGAACAGGTTGATCCGCAGCACGAAATGCACGACCGCGATCGCGATCAGGTTGCGGCCGATGATCGCCG
>CAXTPH010000290.1:0-3192 GCA_964245955.1 uncultured Sphingomonadaceae bacterium
ACACGGTACGACCCGAAAATATGCGTGTTTCGAGCCATCAAGGCACTTTCGGATCGCCACCTTATCCACCACTGTAGGGTTTGATCGAAGCTGAGCGATTCGCTGTTCGCAGCATCCGCCGCGACCCAAAATCGCCTTCAATTGCGCGCACCCGGGCCTTGCCACCGCCGTCCCCTTCCCGCACCTTGGCGGCGGGGCACGAAGGGCACAGGCGCATGGACACCACGATCGGCATCGCGCCCCCCGGCGAAAGCCTGCGCGACCGCGGGCTGGTGCGCGGCGTCGGGCTGGCTGCGTTCACCGCGGCGATCGTCAACGGTGTTGTCGGTGCTGGGGTGTTCACCCTGCCGGCGGTGATGGCGCTCAACATGGGGCCGCGTGCGCCGCTCGCCTTCCTCGTCTGCGCGGTGGCGATGGGCGCGGTGGTCTGGTGCGCCGCCGACGCCGGGCGGCGCGTGCCGACGTCGGGCGGCATCTACGGCACCGTCACCGCCGGGCTCGGGCCCCGCGCCGGCTTCGTCACCGGCTTCGTCGGCATCTGGCTGTCGAGCGTGCTGTCGTGCGGCGGCATCGCCGCGGCGTTCGCCGACGGCCTCGGCAGCGCGGTTCCGGCGCTGGCCGCCGGGCTGCCCCGCGCGCTGCTGATCATCGCCGTCATCGGCGGACTGGCGGTCGTCAACCTGCGCGGGGTCGGCTTCGCCGCGCGCTTCCTGACCGTCGCGACGCTGGTCAAGCTCGTGCCGCTCGCCCTGTTCGTCGGCGTCGGCCTCTGGTTCATCGATCCAGCCAAGCTCCACGCCGGGACGGCGACCGGCGGCGACGGCTTCGGCCGCGCCGTGATCTTCGCGCTGTTCGCCTTTTCGGGGATGGAGACGCCGCTGAGCGCGAGCGGCGAGGCCGCCGATCCGAAGCGGACGGTGCCGCGCGCGATCTTCCTTTCGATGGGCTTCGTCCTTGCGCTGTATGTCGCGGTGCAGGTCGTCGCGCAGGGCCTGCTCGGCGCGAGCCTCGCCAGATCGGCGTCGCCGCTCGCCGACGCGATCGGCACGGTCAGTCCGGCACTCGGGATCGTCCTGCTCGCCGGGGCGACGCTGTCGCGGCTGATCTGGATTGGGTCGGACATTCTCGGCGCGCCGCGCGTCCTGTTCGCCTTCGCCCGCGACCGGCTGCTGCCGGCGTTCCTCGGCACGGTCGATGCGAAGACACATGTCCCGCGCACCGCGATCGTCGTCCATTCGCTGCTCGTCATCGCGCTCGCGATCTCGGGCACGTTCGAGGCGCTGGCGATCCTGTCGGGGCTGGCGAGCACCTTCCTCTATTCGATGGCGTGCACCGCGGCGTGGCGGCTCGACGCGCGCGCCGTCGGCGGCGCGCGCGGGCGCCGCGGTGTCATCGCGGTCGCGGCGGCGGTCGGCGTGCTGGCGATGGTCGCGATCGCTGTGCAGGCGAAGCCGGTCGAGCTGTTCGGCCTCGCGGCGGCGGTGGCGATCGCGCTGGCGCTGTATTCGGGGCGCCGGATGTTCGCCGCTCAGGCGTAGCTCGCCACCGCGCCGAACATCGCCGTCAGCGCCGTGCGCTCGGCCGCCGTCAGCTCGGGCCGCCAGATCTCGAACAGCAGGATCGCGCGCGGCGCGTCGCTGTCGTTCCATGCCTCGTGCTCGATCGAATCGTCGAAGATCAGTGGCACGCCCGCCGCGACGTCGCGCGTCTCGTTGCCGACGCGCAGGCGGCAGCCGGGGGGGACGATCAGCGGAATATGGACGATCAGCCGGGTGTTGAGCATGCCGTTGTGTGGCGGGATATGGGTGTGCGCGGCGAGGATCGAGAACAGCGCCATCGGCGAGCGGCCCGTGATGTACGGCATGGGCGCGCTTTCGACGGCGGCGACGGTGGCCGGGCACGCGGCATGGTGCGCGGCGACGGGCTCGCCGTCCTGCCACAGATGATAGGCGCTCCACCGCGCGTCGCCGAGCAGCGAGTGCTCCTTCGACGGCCTATTCTCGGGGGCCTCGACGTAGGGCGCGATGCCCGCCTGCGCGGCGATCACCGCTTCGACCTCGGCGCGCATCGCCGGCGCCGCCGCGGCGACGGCCGCCGCCCAGGGGAAATCGGCAGGGTCGTGGAACGGGATCGCGGCAAGGCGCGGGTAGTAGAAGTTGGTCGGCGCCTGCGGGAACGGCGACGCGGCCCCGGTGGTGATTGCGAACGCCTCGGCAAAGCGCGGATGTACGGCGTGCGCATCGACCCCCGCCGCGGCGAGGGTCGCGCGCATATGCGCATCGAACTTCGCCGACGCCGCGCCGAGTGCCGCCTTCGCCCGGTCGAGCGCGGCGACCGTCACCGACGCGAGGCCGGCCGCGCCGTCGGCGGTTCGCAGCGCCGCCTCGTACCACGTCGCCGCCGCGCGCGCGTCGCCGGCGCGATCGAGCAGTTCGCCGCGCATTACCATCCCGTCGAGGTTGGCGCGGTCGGCATCGAGCAGCCGGTCGAGCGCGGCGTGCGCCGCCACGCGGTCGTCGAGCTGGAAGTTCGCCTGGGCAAGGAGCAGCCACAGCTGCGGCGTCGCCCGACCGGCGGCGACGACCGCATCGAACGCGGTGCGCGCGACGGCGGCATCGCCGCGGCTGAGCGCGGCGACGCCCTGCTGCGCGATTCGGGCGAGATCGGTCATTCGTGCCCCCGCGGCGGCGGATTGAGCTGCCCGCGGCGGAACGCACCCTGCTGCGCGATCATCCACCCCGGATATTCGGGCGGCAGCGCGCTCGCCGCGTCGAGCGCGGCGAGATCGTCGGCGCTGAGCAGAACCCCGCACGCGCCGATATTGTCGGTAAGCTGGTCGGACCGCTTCGCGCCGACGATGACGCTGGTGACGACCGGTTGCGCGAGCAGCCACGCGATCGCGACCTGCGCCACGCTCGCCCCGTGCGCGGCGGCGATGGCGCGCATCGCGTCGATCACCGCGTCGGCCCGCGCCGGTGGCACCGGCAGCCCCGCGCCGCCGCCCTTGAGCCGTCCGTCATCCGGCGCGCCGCCCTGGTACTTGCCCGACAGCAGCCCGCCGGCGAGCGGTGACCAGACCATCAGCCCGACCCCTTCGACCTTGAGCATCGGCACGATCTCGCGTTCGAGGTCGCGGGTCGCCAGCGTGTAGAACGCCTGCAGCGAGGCGAAGCGCGCGAGGCCGTGGCGCTC
>CAXTPH010000291.1:0-3181 GCA_964245955.1 uncultured Sphingomonadaceae bacterium
CGCGGTCGGCATGGCGACCAATATCCCGCCGCACAACCTCGGCGAGGTGATCGACGCGACCCGGGCGTACATCGACAACCCGGCGATCACGATCGACGAGCTGATGACGTTCATCCCCGGGCCCGACTTCCCCACCGCCGGGCTGCTGCTCGGCACGTCGGGCATCCGGCAGGCGTACCACACCGGGCGCGGCAGCGTGATCATGCGCGCGCGCGCGATCGTCGAGGAGGGCAGGGGCGAGCGCCGCTCGATCGTGCTGACCGAAATCCCGTTCCAGCTCGGCAAGAATGGGCTCGTCGAGAAGATCGCCGAGGCGGTCAAGGACAAGCGGATCGAGGGCGTCAGCGACCTGCGCGACGAGAGCAGCCGCGAGGGCGTGCGCGTCGTCATGGATTTGAAGCGCGACGCGGTGCCCGAGGTCGTGCTCAACCAGCTCTACCGCCACACCCCGGCGCAGTCGTCGTTCGCGATCAACATGCTCGCCATCCGCGGCGGGCGGCCCGAACTGCTCAACCTCAAGGACGTCATCGAGGCGTTCGTGAAGTTCCGCGAGGAGGTGATCACCCGGAGGTCGAAGTTCGAATTGAACAAAGCGCGCGACCGGGCGCATGTCTTGATTGGCCTCGTCGTCGCGGTTGCCAACCTCGACCGCGTCGTCGTCATCATCCGCAGCAGCGCCTCGCCTGCCGAGGCCCGCGCAACGCTGATGGCCGAGCCGTTCGGTCGCGCCGAGATCGCGCCGTATCTCGCGCTGATCGAAGACGGCGAGACGGGTGAGGTCCTTGCCGAGACCGACGACAAGTCCGCGCCGTACCACCTCGACGACATCCAGGTTCGCGCGATCCTCGAGCTGCGTCTCGCCAAGCTGACCGCGCTCGGGCGTGACGAGATCGGCAGCGAGTTGAAGGAGATATCGGTCAGCATTGCCGAACTGCTCGAGATCCTTCGCGACCGGGCGAAGCTGTATGCCGTCCTCCGCGGCGAGCTGAACGGCTCCGACCCGTTCATCGACAAGCGCCGGACCGAGATCGTCACCGCCGGCGACGACATCGACGACGAAGACCTGATTACCCGCGAGGACATGGTCGTGACGGTCACCATGACCGGCTACATCAAGCGCGTGCCGCTGTCCGATTATCGCGCGCAGAAGCGCGGCGGCAAGGGCCGGTCGGGGATGTCGACCAAGGACGAGGACGTCGTCACCAACCTGTTCGTCACCTCGACGCACACGCCGGTGCTGTTCTTCTCATCCGCCGGCAAGGTCTATCGCCTCAAGGTGTGGAAGCTACCGCTCGGCAGCCCCCAGGCGAAGGGGCGGTTCATGCGCCAGCTGCTGCCGCTCGCCGACGACGAGACGATCACCACCGTCCTGCCCTTGCCCGAAGACGAGGCGGCCTGGGGGCGGCTCCACGTCATGTTCGCGACCGCGAAGGGGTCGGTGCGGCGCAATTCGATGGACGCCTTCACCAGCATCAATGCCAACGGCAAGCTCGCGATCCGCTTCGACGACGGCGACGACGACCGGTTGATCGGGGTCGCGTTGTGCGACGCCGCCGACGACGTGCTGCTCGTGACGAAGAACCGCAAGGCGATCCGCTTCGCCGTCGAGGACGTCCGCGAATTCGTCTCGCGGACCTCGACCGGCGTGCGCGGGATTACGCTCAACGGCGACGACGCGGTGATGTCGATGTCGGTGTTGAAGCCGTTCGACGCGACCCCGCAGGAGCGCGAGGACTACCTCAAGGCGGCGCCGTGGAAGCCCGAACCCGGCGAGCGCGTCCTGTCCGAAACCCGGATGGCGCAGTTCGCGGCGGCTGAGGAGTTCATCCTCACCGTTACTTCGAACGGCTTCGGCAAGCGGACGAGCGCGTTCGAATACCGCCAGTCGGGGCGCGGCGGGCAGGGGATCGCAACGATCGCCGATAGCGAACGCAACGGCACCGTCGTCGCCAGCTTCCCCGCGACCGACGCTGACGAGATCATGCTCGTCACCGACCAGGGCAAGCTGATCCGCACCTTCGCGCAGCAGATCCGCATCATGGGCCGGGGTGCGCAGGGGGTGATGCTGTTCCGCGTCGACGGCAGCGAGCACGTCGTGTCGGCGGCGAAGATCGGCGAGGACGGCGACGACGCGGGCGACGAGCCGGTCGCCGATGCCTAGCGCCGGAAGAAGCCTTGCGCGCGGAGCCAAAAATAGACCGCCGCTGATGACAGGACGACGAGGCCGACCGCGAGCAGGGTGCCGTGGCCGGCGTTGACCCACGGTAGCCCGCCGGTGTTCATGCCGAAAATACCGGTGACGAGGGTCGCCGGCAGCAGCAGCGCGCTGAGGATCGACAGCAGGTAGAGGTTCTGCCCCGTCCGGTTCGCGGTCTGGACGTCGGGCTCCTCGCGTAGCAGGCGGACGTTGCCCTGGATCGCGACGATGTCGCCGTCGACCGCGGCGGTCCGCTGAACGAGCTTCTCGACCGTCGGCGCGAGCGCGTCGGGCAGGTCCTCGTCGTCCTCGAGCCGTGCAAGCACACCGCGCAAGCCCCCGATCTGCCGCTGCACCTGGATCGCGCGCTTGCGGACGACGAGCAGCGCGCGCGGATCGGGGTCGCGCCCGTCGTCGAGCAGCGCGTCCTCGGCCGCCTGCACCGTCGCGCGCAGGTCGGCAGCGACCTCGCTCGCGACCTGGATCACCGCCGACAGCAGCAGGTCGAACGCCGCCGCGGTCGTCATCGGCGTCGCTCCGGCGCGGATGCGGCGGTGGACGACGTCGGCGGCGCAGAGCGGATGCAGTCGCGCGGTGACGACGAGGCCGGGCAGCAGCAGGACGGTCAGTGACCCCATCCGCGCGGTCGCCGGTGTGTCGAAATCGCGTTCGAAATCATGAACGATGCACGCGATCGCATCGCCGTCGACGAGCGCGCGCTGGTGGCGGTCGGTCGACAGCAGCAGCTCGCGGACGTCGCCCGGCAGGCCGCTGTCGTCGAACCAGCGCCGCGTCCACTGGTTGGCGAGGCTGACGTGAAGCCAGCGCAGCACCCCCGGCGGAACGGCAAAGCCGATCTCGGGCAGCGCCGCCTCGATTGGCGTGGTCCCGCCCGGCGCAATGTCGAACCCCCAGACGAGCCCGCGCCGTGCCCCGACGGTCGCGGGTTCAACCCCGGCGGTCATGCGGGGGTCGCGAGCGCAG
>CAXTPH010000292.1:0-3179 GCA_964245955.1 uncultured Sphingomonadaceae bacterium
GCGACTTCGCGAAGACCGCCGAGCCCGCGGGCAAGCCGGGGCGGGCGACCGGCAACAGCTTCATGGTCCAGCGGCACGCGGCGTCGCGGCTGCACTGGGACTTCCGCCTCGAGCTCGACGGGGTGCTGCTGTCGTGGGCGGTGACCAAGCCGCCGAGCGGCGACCCCGCGGTCAAGCGCCTTGCGGTGCGGACCGAGGACCATCCCCTGAGCTACGCGACCTTCGAGGGGTCGATCCCCAAGGGCGAATACGGCGGCGGCACGGTCATGCTGTGGGACCGGGGGACGTGGACCAACGAAAGCGATCCGGGCGAGGGGGTGAAGAAGGGCAAGCTCCACTTCACGCTGACCGGCGAGCGGATGAAGGGCGAGTGGGTGCTGATCCGCTTGAAGCCCGAGGGCAAGGCGGAGAACTGGCTGCTCGGCAAGATCGCCGACGAGTATGCGACCGGCGCGGACCTCGATTTCGATACGAGCGTCGAGAGCGGGCGGACGATGGACGCGATCGCGGCAGGTGCGCCCCCGATCACGGCCGATGATGGCAAGAAAAAGCGGAAGAAAGCGACGAAGACGCTTCCTCCACCCCCGTTCCGCGATCCGCAGCTCGCGACCCTCGTCGACACGCCGCCGACCGGCAACGACTGGCTCCACGAGACGAAATACGACGGCTATCGCGCGCTCGTCGCGGTCGGTGGCGGCACGGCGGTCGCCTATTCGCGGAGCGGGCTCGACTGGACCGCGAAGTTCGGCGCGGTGCCCACTGCGTGCGCCAAGCTGCCGTGCGCGTCGGCGCTGATCGACGGCGAGATCGTCGCGCTCGACGCCGACGGCAAGCCGAACTTCTCGACGCTCCAGGCCGCGCTCAAGGACGGCGGCCCGCTGCTCTATTTCGCCTTCGACCTGCTCGAGCTCGACGGCGAGGACTTGGCCGCGCTGCCGCTGACCGAGCGTAAGGCGCGACTGGCGACGCTCCTCGCCGACGCCCCCGCGCCGCTGCATTATTCCGAGCACGTCCGCGGCGGCGGCGAGGCGATGTTCGCCGCGCTGTGCTCGGCGGGGTACGAAGGCGTCGTATCGAAGCGCGCCGACGGCAAGTCGCGTTCGGGCCGGTCGGGGTCGTGGCTCAAGTCGAAGTGCACCCACCGCCAGGAATTCGTCATCGGCGGCTGGTCGAAGTCGGAGAACGGGCGCGACTTCGCCTCGCTCCTGCTCGGGGTCCACGAGGACGCCAAGGACGGGCAAACTCTGCGCTACGCCGGGCGCGTCGGCACCGGCTTCAGCGACAAGACGCTTGACGAACTCAGCGCCAAGCTCGCGACGCTCAAGGCCGACAAGTCGCCGTTCGCCGGCAAGCTCGACGCCGCCGCGCGGCGCGGCGCGACCTTCGTCCGGCCCGATCTTGTCGCCGAGATCGCCTTCGCCGAATTCACCGCCGACGGCAGCGTCCGCCACGCGAGCTTCCTCGGGCTGCGCGGCGACAAGCCCGCCGCCGCCGTCGTCCGCGAGGAACCCGCCGCCGCCTCGCCCGATCGCCACGGCGTCCGCATCACCAGTCCCGACCGCATCGTCTTCCCCGATCTCGGCATGACCAAGGGCGCGCTCGTCGATTATTACGCGGTCGTCGCCGACGCGATGCTCAAGGAACTCGGCGGGCGACCGATCAGCCTCGTCCGCTGCCCGCAGGGGCGCGGCAAGGCGTGCTTCTTCCAGAAACACGACTCGGGCATGTTCTCGGACCAGGTCCACCACGTCGACATCGCCGAATCCGACGGGAAGACCGAGCCGTACCTATTCGTCGACAACGCCGCCGGGCTGCTCAACTGCGTCCAGATGGGGACGATCGAGTTCCACGGCTGGGGCAGCCGCGTCGCCGACATCGAGCGGCCCGACCGGCTGGTGATCGACCTCGACCCCGACGAGGGGCTCGACTTCGCCGTCGTCCGCACCGCCGCCGTCGTCGTCCGCGACCGGCTCAAGGCGAAGGGATTGGCGAGCTTCCCGATGCTGACCGGGGGCAAGGGCGTCCATGTCGTCGCGCCGCTGGTGCCGCACGCCGAATGGCCGGCGGTCAAGGCGTGGGTGAAGGCGTTCGCCGAAGGCCTCGAAGCGGAGATGCCGGACGCCTTCGTCGCCAACATGAGCAAGGCGAAGCGCAAGGGGCGAATCTTCGTTGACTGGCTGCGCAACCAGCGCGGGGCGACTGCCGTCCTGCCCTATTCGGTCCGCGCGCGCGAAGGCGCGGGCGTCGCGGTGCCGATCACCTGGGCGCAGCTCGCCGAGACGGTCGCGGGCAGTGCCTTCACCGCCGCCGACCCCGCCGCGGTATTGGCGCAGTCGAAGCGCCCGGCGGAAAAAGCGAAACCGGCGAGGCTGCCCGCAGCCTAACCGCCCGACCGCGCGAGCAGGGCGACGAGTTCGTCCTTCCACGCCGCCGCCGACGTATGCGTCCCGTGCCCGCGCGTCGAGAGGCTCGCCGGGATCAGGACGAAGCGCCCCTTCGGCACGGCCCCGATCGCGCCTTCGACGAGGTGCAGGTCGGGCGGATTGATCAGGTCGTCGCCCGAATTGACCCATGTCAGCGGCACGTCGATCGTCGCCAGCTTCGGCCCCGGATCATAGTCGCGCGACGCGTCGAGCTGGTAGATCAGGTCGTTGGCATCGCGCGACGGCATCTCGCGCGTCATGCGCGCGGTCACCGCGGCGTCGACCGCGTCGCCGGTCGGCAGGTCGTGCTGCATCGCCAGCGGCGCGCTGCCGAACGCGACGAGAAGCGATACCGCCGTCCGCAATCCCGCCGCCGGCTCGCTCGTATAGTCGCCGCCGGCCCACGCCGGGTCGAGCTTGATGCCGTCGATCGCGAGCTTGCGCCACTGCCGGTTCGCCCCCGAGATCGGCACCGGCACGCAGGCGAGCGGCATCAGCGCGCGGGCGAACCCAGGATGCGCCTCGGCGAAGGTCAGCGTGTGCATGCAGCCCATCGACGTGCCCATCAGCAGCCGCAGCCGGTCGACGCCGAGCCCCTTGGTCAGCAGCAGATGGTCGGCGGCGACCATGTCGGCGTACGCATAATGCGGGAAATGCGCGTGCAGCCCGTCGCTCGGCTTCGACGACGCGCCGTGGCCGATCTCGTCGGGCAAGATGACGTAATAGACCGACGTGTCGAGCGGCTGGCCGGGGCCG
>CAXTPH010000293.1:0-3161 GCA_964245955.1 uncultured Sphingomonadaceae bacterium
CTCCGTCTCGACGACGATCCGGCGTTTAACCCGGGCGCACGGTCGTCGCCCGGCCTGAGTGCTCGGCTCAAGGCGAAGGCCGGGCTGGCCACTGCCGCGCCGCCGGTCCGGTCGCCGGCTGACGTCCACCGGGCGATCGTGGACAAGTTGCAGGCCGATCTCAAGGCGACCCGCTCGGACCAGACCTTTGCGCTCGACGTCACCTATAGCGCTTCTTCGGCGACGGACGCGGCGAGGATCGCCAACGAATACGCCCGCCAATATATCGAGGGGCAGCTGCGCCGTAAGACCGACCAGAACCGCGACGCGATCGCCTTCCTGTCGTCGCGGCTCGATTCGCTCCGGCGTCAGGCCCAGGCCGATACGGAGCGGGTTCAGGGCTACCGAATTGCGCACAACCTGCTGAGCACGTCGGGCTCGTCGCTTACCGAGCAGGAGATTTCTTCGTATAACCAAGCGGTCACGACGGCCCGCGCACAAGCGGCGGAGGACGTGGCGCGGCTGGCCACTGCGCGCGCGCAGCTGCGCGGCGGCTCGAACGGCGGCGACGCCGGCGAAGCGCTTAATTCGACCGTTGTCGGCGCTTTACGCGCCCGCGAAGCCGAGGTTAGCGGCCGGCTGGCGACGCTGACCGCCCGCTACGGCACCCGCTACCCCGACGTCGGCAAGACCCGGAGCGAACTCGCCGATGTCCAGGGCCAGATCCGCGATGAAATCGCCCGCATCATCTCGAACCTCGAGGCGCGGGTCAGCGTCTCGCAACAGCGGCTTGCCTCGCTCACCGGGAGTCTGACGACCGCACGCAACGGCCTCGCCGACAGCAATCGCGCGCTTGCCGGGCTCGACGATCTCGACCGGCGGGCGAAGGCGTCGCAGGCGCTGTATGAGAGTTACCTCAATCGCTACAAGGAGTCGGTCGCGCAGGGCGGGACCGAGCATCCCGACGCCCGGCTGCTGTCGCGCGCCGTGCCGCCGCTGCTGCCGAGCAGCCCGCGGATCGTCCTCAGCCTGATCGTCGCCGGGGTGCTCGGTATCGGCCTCGGCATCGCTGTCGCGATCCTGACCGAATTACAATTTGCCGGGCTGACCACGTCCGACGACGTCGAGCGGCGGCTTGGTCTTGCCTATCTCGGCAGCATCCCGCTGCCGTCGAGCGTGCTGCCGCGTGCCGCGTCGCCACTGGCGACAATTGTCGACGACCCGAAATCGGGGTTCGCCGAGGTCTTCCGCGGGCTGCGCGAAACGCTGCGCCAGGCCGCTGGCGAAGTCCCGCGCGTCATCGCCGTGACCGCCGCCCTGCCCGGCGAGAACATTGCGCTTACCGCGGCGTGTTTCGCCCAAACCCTCGCGCTGTCGGGCGAAAGCACGATCCTCGTCGATTGCGATATCCGCGAGCAGGGGGTCGCCACCATCTTCGAGCGCGCGGGCCGCCGGACCGACATCGTCGACATCCTGCGCGGCAAGGCCTCGCTCGACGAAGCGATCGTCGTCGACGAAGCCACCGGGCTGGCGTTGCTTCTTGCCGACGCTGCGAGCGACCGGGGTGACCAGCTGGTGTTCGGTACCCGCGTCGAGGACCTGTTCGCCGAATTGCGGCTGCGCTTCAGCCATGTCGTCGTCGCCACCGCGCCGCTCCTGCCGGTCGCCGAGACCCGGTCGATCGTCGCGCTGGCCGACGCCACCCTCCTGCTCGTCCGTTGGCGCTCGACCGCCGATCACGCGGTCCGCGCGGCGATGCGACTGTTGTCGATCAAGGCGCTGAAGACGACCGGCATTCTTCTCACAGGCGTCGACATGCGCAAGCAGGCGAAGTTCGGCGCGAGCGATCAGAGCGGCTATTTCAACCGCTACAAGGCTTACTACCGATGACGGTATCGGGGCCGTCGTGGGGCTGAACTCGCTGCCGGCCAAACCTCGCGTCGCAATCGTGCATTACTGGCTCGTCGGCATGCGCGGCGGCGAGCGTGTCATCGAACGGCTGATCAAGCTGTTCCCCGACGCCGATATCTTCACCCATGTCTATGTGCCGGAAAAGATGTCGGAGATCATCCGCAGCCGCCCGGTCAAGACGACTTTCATCAACCGCCTGCCGGGCGCGGCGAAGCATTATCAGAAATATCTGCCGCTGATGCCGCTCGCGCTCGAACAGCTCGATCTGCGCGGCTACGACCTCGTTATCAGCAGCGAATCAGGGCCGGCGAAGGGGGTCATCGCGCGCCCCGACGCGGTCCATCTTTGCTACTGCCATTCGCCGATGCGCTATTTGTGGGACCATTATCACGACTATCTGTCGACGACCGGCGGGCTGTCGCGGCTGGCAATCCCGTGGCTATTCCACGGCGTCCGCAACTGGGACGTGATCTCGGCGTCGCGGGTCGACAGCTTCGTCGCCAATTCAAGCTTTATCCAGAAACGCATCAGCCGGGTCTGGCACCGCGAGTCGGTAGTCGTCCATCCGCCGGTCGAGGTCGACCTGTTCCGCCCGCGCGACGACATCGAGCCGCGCTACCTCTGGGTCGGGCAGATGACCCCATACAAGCGCGCCGACATCGCGCTCGACGCGTTCAACGCGCTCGGCCTGCCGCTACTCATGGTCGGCGACGGCAATATCCAGAAGGAACTCCGCCGCCGCGCCAAACCGAACATCACCATCGTCGATCGGCTGGACTTCACCGCGCTCCGCGCAGCCTACGCCCAGTGCCGGGCGCTGGTCTTCACCGCCGAGGAAGATTTCGGCATCGTGCCGGTCGAGGCGATGGCGTCGGGGCGCCCCGTCCTCGCTTACGGTCGCGGTGGCATCCGCGACAGCGTTGTCGAGGGCCGTTCCGGACTGTTCTTCGCCGAGCAGACTGTCGAGAGCCTGATCGAAGGCGTCAGGGCGATGGAGCGGTGGCTGCCGCACTTCGACCCCGCCGCCGCGGTCGCCGACGCCGCCCGCTTCGCCCCGGCGCAGTTCGACGCCGGCATTCTCACCGCGCTCGGTCTGATCGCGGCGTGATGCCGCCGCGCGACCGGCTACCGGCATGACCCGGCGCGCGCGATGATCCCGACGATCTTCGGCGTGATCCTGATCGCGGTCGGCATCGCGCTGTTGCTGCGCGGCAGTGTCGTCGCGATGTTCGTCGTCGTCATCGTCTCGTCGCTGTTCGGTGGCTCGGCGG
>CAXTPH010000294.1:0-3155 GCA_964245955.1 uncultured Sphingomonadaceae bacterium
GATGCGCTCCTTGAGGTTGTCGGGGGTCCGCACCTCGACCGACAGGCCGAAGCGGTCGAGGAGCTGCGGGCGGAGCTCACCCTCCTCGGGGTTGCCGCTGCCGACGAGCACGACGCGTGCCGGGTGGCGGATGCTGAGTCCCTCGCGCTCGACGACATTCTCGCCGCTCGCGGCGACGTCGAGCAGCAGGTCGACGATATGATCCTCGAGCAGGTTGATCTCGTCGATATAAAGAAATCCGCGGTTGGCGCGCGCGAGCAGCCCGGGCTCGAAGCGCTTGATCCCCTGCGTCAGCGCGGCTTCGAGGTCGAGTGCGCCGACGACGCGGTCCTCGCTCGCCCCGAGCGGCAGGTCGACGAACGGCACCGGGCCGTCGCAGGCTGCGCCCTCGGCGGCCGCTGGGTCGGCGGCATAATCGCTGCGCCGGTCGGGATCGGCGTTGTAGCGTGATCCCTCGACGACGCGGATCGGCGGCAGCAGCGCGGCGAGCGCGCGGACCGCGGTCGACTTGCCGGTCCCCCGGTCGCCGAACACCATCACCCCGCCGATCGACCGGTCGACCGCGGCGATCAGCAGCGCCGCCTTCATGTCCGACTGGCCGACGATCGCGGAGAAGGGGAAATATTTGCTCATGCGCGACGGTCTAGCATGCACCGCCGCCCCGGCAACAACTGCGGCTAAACGACCACATGCTTGTACAGGTGCCACGTCGCATGGCCCAGGATCGGCATAACCACCGCCAGCCCGACGAACAGCGGGATCGCCCCAAGCACCAGCCCGCCGACGACGATCAGCCCCCACAGCGCCATCGGCTTCGGGTTGGCCACCAGCGCGCGAACCGACGTCGCGATCGCAGTCGGCAGCGACACATCGCGGTCGAGCGCGAGCGGGAACGAGAAGGCCGCGATCGCCAGCGTCACCGCGGCGAAGCCGAACCCGACGGCATTGCCGACAAGGATCAGCATGTGCCCGCCCGGGGTCGCGACGACATTGTGGAGGAAGGTCGGGATGTCGCCCGCGCTTTGCCCGCCCATCGCCCAGCGCTGGATCGCGACCGCGCTCGCCAGCCATGCCGCGAACAGGATCGCGACAATGACGCCGAGGCCGATGATCGTCGTCAGCGACTTCGCTTTGAGCACGTCGAAGACATGCGTCCAGCGCGTGTCGAGCCCGGCCTCGCGGCGGCGGCTGAGTTCGTACAGCCCGACCGCAGCGAGCGGGCCGACGAGCGCGAAGCCCGAGATCAGCGGGAAGATCAGCGGCACGACGTCGTTGCCCTGCGCCGCGCGCGCCGCGATCAGCCCGACCGCGGGGTAGATCAGCGTCAGCAGGACAAGGTACGTCGGCATCAGCTTGAAGTCGTCGAGCCCCTTGCGGAGCGAATCGACCAGGTCGGCGGTGCCGATCGTGCGGATTTGCGGATCGAGTGCGGTACCCTGCGAAGCCACCTGTGTCTGAGCCATTCGTCGCGCTCCTGTTACCGGTTGTCGCAGCCTTTACCTGTTCGCCCGACTTGTCGAGGCGCATTCACGGCCAAGTCAGCGGCTCGCCGCTAAATCGCCCGGCACACCGAGGGAGTGATGACCGATGCGGATGATGCTTGTTGCCGCCATGGTGTTCGTCGCGTCCGGGTCGGCGCAGGCGGCGAGCTTCGACTGCGCCCGCGCCCGCGCGGCCGACGAGCGGGCGATTTGCAACGACCGGCGTCTGAACGATCAGGACGTGCGGATGGCGACATGGCTCGATGCGCTGCGCCAAACCCAGCTGATGGGCGGCAACGGCGCGATGCGCGACGACCAGCGCGCGTGGCTGGCGCAGCGCCGGACCTGCGGCGGCGACAGAATGTGCCTCGCGCGGGCCTACGACCGGCGTGTCGACGCGCTGTCCAGCGGTTTCGGGCATTGGGCCGAGCGCTTCCGCTGACCGGTGCGGACGCCGGCCGAGCCCCCGGTTGACGATGGCCGTCTGGCTCGCCATGACCCTCCGCCGCAAGCCCGGGAGATACGATTATGGCCGACCCGTTCGACTACCATCACGGTGACACGACCTGCCGCGGCGCGATCGCGCTGCCGGCGGGCGACGCACCTGCGCCGGGGATCGCAATCTTCGCCGACATCGGTGGGATCGGCGACCACACCAAGCAATGGGCCGACCGGATCGCGAGCGAACTCGGCTACGTCGCGCTTGCGGCCGACGTCTACGGCGAAGGGAAGTCGCCCGCCGACTTCCAGGAAGGCATCAAGTGGATCGGCGAGTTCCGCGCCGACCCGCCGCACCTCGTCGCCCGTGCCGCGGCCGCGCTCGACGCGCTCAAGGCGCACCCGCGCTGCGACGGTCGGCTCGGTGCGATCGGCTTCTGCTTCGGCGGCGGCATCGTGCTCGAGATCGCACGTGCCGGGCATCCGCTGATGACGCTGGGCGTCAGCTTCCACGGTGCGCTCGACACGACGACCAAGGTCACGCCGGGCGGCATCCATGCCAAGCTGCTCGTCGCGCACGGGGCCGAGGATCCGATGGCGGACTATGGCGTGCTGACCGCGTTCCTCGCCGAAATGGCGGCCGCCGACGTCGATTGTCAGACGATCGCCTACACGGGCGTCGTCCACAGCTTCACCAACGAAAGCGCCGACGGCTCGCGCATGCCGGGAATCAAGTATAACGCGTCGGCCGCGCGCCGCTCGTACGACGCGATGGCGGCGCATTTCGCCGAGGTGTTCGCCTAAAGCCTCGATCCTCCCGCTTGCGGGGAGGTGGCAGGCGAAGCCTGACGGAGGGGCGGTCGGGCGACCTCAAGATATGAGTGCGCACGACTGCCCCTCCACCATCGCAAGAGCGATGGTCCCCCTCCCCGCAAGCGGGAAGGATCTACAGCCCCTCGCCGCCGACCCAGTGCGCCTGCGCGAGGCGGCGGGCGACGGTCCACACCTGGGTGCGGATGTCGGGGACCGCGACGATCTCCCAGAACGCGCCGCGGGTCATCGGGCCGAGGCCGAACAGCCGCGGATGGGCGACGCCGTTCGCGCCGACCAGCCGCGACTGCGCATCGACGTCGAGGCCGAGGCGGGCGGGATCGGCGCGGGCGTGGCCGGCCTCGATCAGCGAGCGCAGGACCGGCTCGGACGACCGCGCGAGATCGCCCTGCGGTCCGGTGCAGT
>CAXTPH010000295.1:0-3151 GCA_964245955.1 uncultured Sphingomonadaceae bacterium
ATCGGCCGACTATCTCCGGATCCAGAAGAACGGGCGGCTCAACATCGACCTCAAGGCTGCGCATACCGATCCGCTGAGCGAAGCCGACCGCGGCATCATCGCCGCCCCGCCGAGCGGCGCGGTCGCGCCGTCGCCGCCGGTGCCCGACGTCACCGATTTCCGCACGTTGACGCGGTCGTCCGACACCGCCTCGCTCAATGCCGTCTACAACCACGTCCTCACCGGCGGCATCTCGGCAACGGCGAATTTCCGCGTCCAGCTCGACGACGCCAAGGGCGAGAACGGCCTCGCGACGGCGCTGCTGACCGTGCCGCCGGGACCATTCGCGCCCGTCGAGGGACCGCCACAGATCTTGCGCTACGCCACCGGCCTCGGCCCGCTGCTGGCCGAGACCAAGACCTCGCAAATCCACGCCGGCGGAACCCTGACCGGCGACGGCACGAGCTGGCACTGGTCGGTGATCGGCAACTTCGACCGCACCGATACGCGGACGAGCAACCTTCGCGGCGCCGACAGCAGCGCCTTCCAGGCGGCGGTGACCGCAGGCGCCGATCCGCTCGGGCCGTTCGGTGGCGGCGTCGTGCTGCGCGGAGCCGACACCGCGCAAAGCCTCGCGACAAGCGGCAACCTCGACGCGCTGGCGTCGGGGCCGCTGATCGACCTGCCGGCGGGAACCGCGAACATCTCGCTCAAGGTGCTCGGCAGCGCGAGCGGGTTCGACAGCAGTGCGCAGCGCGGCAGCACGACAACGACAACCCACTTCAAGCGCGACCTCGGCAGCGGGCAGGTCAGCCTCGACCTGCCGATCACCAGCCGTAAGTCGGGCTTCGGCGGCTTCATCGGCGACCTGACGCTCAACGGCAATTTCGCCGCGCAGTATCTGTCGGACTTCGGCACGCTGACGACGGTCGGCTACGGCCTCAATTGGCTGCCGGTCCCGGCGCTGACGGTGATCGCCAGCCACACCACCGACCACGCCGCGCCGACCGCGCAGCAGCTCCAGGGGCCGGTCATCAGCACCCCCAACGTCGCGATCTTCGATCCCGCCACCGGCGCCACTGCGTTCGTCACGCAGATTTCGGGTGGCATCGCGTCGCTCCGGGCGAGCGAGCGGCGGGTGACCAAGGTCGAATTCAACCTCAAGCCGCTCGAGAAGCCCGACCTGACGTTGACCGCGAACTATGTCCGGACGCGGGTCGACAACGCCATCGCCGGCTTCCCGGCGACGAGCGCGGCGATCGAGGCGGCATTCCCCGACCGCTTCATCCGCGACGCGAATGGCGACCTTGTCCAGCTCGACGTGCGGTCGGTAAACTTTGCGAGCGAAGCCAGCGACACGATGCGGCTCGGGTTCAACCTGTCGATCCCGCTCAAGTCGACGCAGGTCAATCCGTTCGCCGGGCTGCGGCGCCCCGGCGGCGAGGGACCCGGCGGCGGCGGGGGTGCCGGTGGCCCGGGCGGCGGTGGTGGCGGACGCGGCGGCGGCCGCGGCGGCTTCGGCGGCGGCGGTTTCGGCGGCCAGAACGGCGGGCGGCTCCAGTTCGCGGTTTATTACAGCCGCTATTTCCGCGACGACGTCGTCATCCGACCCGGCGTGCCGGTGCTCGACCTCCTGAACGGCGGCGCGCTGGGAACGAGCGGCGGCCAGGCGCGCAACGAGGTCAACGTTCAGGCGGGCTATTCGCGCAACGGTCTTGGCGCGCGGCTGTCGGGCAACTGGCATTCGGGATCGCGGGTCGACGCCAGCGCCGCCGATCCGAACGGCGCGCTGACCTTCTCACCGATCGCGACCGCGAACCTCCGCCTGTTCGCCAACCTCGGCCAGATGCCCGGCGTCGTCAAAGCCCAGCCGTGGCTGCGCGGCACGCGGCTGACGCTCGCTTTCACCAACATCACCGACGCCCGGGTCCGGGTCCGCGACGCGACCGGCGTGACCCCGCTCGCGTACCAGCCGGCGTATCTCGATCCGGTTGGCCGGGCGTTCACGATCAGCTTCCGCAAATTGTTCTTCACCCCCCCGCCGCGCCGCGCGCCGCCGCCCGGTTGAGCCGATCCGCGCGACCGCCTAAGCCGGGCGCATGGCCCATGTCTTCAACGTTACCGCTTCGGTCCTCGGCCAGCCTTGGCGCTGGCGCGGCGGGGTCGCGCCCGATGCGGCGGGGACCGACGACCTCGTCGAGCAACTGTTCCGCGCGCGCGGGGCGGCGGCGGTCGATCTCGACCGGCTGCGCTCGGCCAAGTTGCGCGACTGGCTGCCCGACCCGTCGATCTTCCGCGACATGGATGCTGCTGCGCTGCGCATCGCCGCCGCGGTCCGCTCCGCCGAGCCAGTAGTCGTCTTCGGCGACTATGACGTCGACGGCGCGACGAGCGCGGCGCTGCTGATCCGCGTGATCCGCGACTGCGGCGGGATCGCGAGCGCGTATATCCCCGACCGGCTGCTCGAAGGCTACGGCCCCTCCCCCGCCGCGATGGTCGCGCTCGCGGGCGCGGGCGCGACGCTGATCGTCACCGTCGACTGCGGCACGCAAGGGTTCGACGCGATCGCGGCTGCGAAGGACGCCGGGGTCGAGGTCATCGTCGTCGACCACCACCAGGCGTCGACCGCGCTGCCGTCCGCACTCGTCGTCAACCCGAATCGATTGGACGAGAGCGACGGCGCGGCGTTCGGGCACCTCGCGGCGGTCGGGATGGCGTTCATTGTTGCGGTCGCGGTCGTGCGGACCCTCCGCGCCGACGGCTGGTTCGCGACGCGCTCCGCACCGAACCTGCTCGACCTGCTCGACCTCGTCGCGCTCGGCACCGTCGCCGACGTCGTGCCGCTGACCGGGCTCAATCGCGCCTTTGTCGCACAGGGGCTGAAGGTCATGGCGGCGCGGCGCAACCTCGGCCTCGCGGCGCTGTCCGCGGTCGCCGGCATCGAGCGCGCGCCGCTCGCCCGCGACCTCGGCTTCGCGCTCGGTCCGCGGATCAACGCCGGCGGGCGCGTCGGCAAGTCCGACCTCGGCGTCCGGCTGCTGACGACGAACGACGTCGACGAAGCCGCCGACCTTGCCGCCGAACTCGACCGCCTCAACGTCGAGCGCCGCGCAATCGAGGCGGCGGTGACCGACGAGGCGGCGCTGCTGACCGACCGCACCGGCAACGCCGC
>CAXTPH010000296.1:0-3145 GCA_964245955.1 uncultured Sphingomonadaceae bacterium
CAGACGCAGTCGGTCAGCGCCTTTGCGCCGACGATCGCCCACGTGCGCCGGTCGGCGAGCATCGCGCCCCAGTCGACGCGCGGTCGAACCGCCGGCGGGGCATCGACCGGCACCAGCCGCCGGGTACCGTCGATCCACGCCGCCAGCCATGCGAAGCCGAGCGCGCCCGTCAGGGTGAAGGCCGCGCGCCAGCCGAACGCGAGCGCCAGCGGCGGGATCAGCAGCGGGGTCAGGATCGCCCCGATGTTCGGTGCGGTATTGCCGAGCCCGAGCGCGAACGACCGCTCCCGGAGCGGTAGGTACACCGCCGCCGCCTTGACCGACGCCGGCGTGCCGATCGACTCCGCCGCCGCAAGCGCGACGCGGGCGACGACGAACTGCTGGACCGACGCGGCGAAGGCGTGCGCCATGCCGGCGAGGCTCCACACCGCGACGCCGAGACCGAGCGCGCGGCGAACCCCGACCCGGTCGACGAACGGCCCGACAAACAGCAATGCCGCCGCCGCCGCGACTTGGAAGGTCGACCCGAGATGCGCGAACTGCTGGTCGCTCCATCGGAACTCGGTCTCGAGCGTCGGCTTGAGCAGCGCGAGCACCTGCCGGTCGACGTAGTTAAGCGTGATCGCGACGAACAGCAGGACGATCAAGGTGCGGCGCGGACCGTCGTCTGTCCCGCCCCCGATCGACGCGGCCCCGTCTCCGCTCGGCGAAGCCGCTGGCATCGTCCCTCCCCCGCGTTGATTGCAGCGACAGTGCCGGTCACCGGCAGGCGGGTCAATCGAGGGTTCGCGTGCGCGGTCGTTTCGGTTACGCTCGCCCGCATGCTCAGCCGCCGCGCCATTCTCGCCGCCGCCATCATCCCGTTCGCCGGTGCCGGCTGCACCCGCCTGCCGCCGTTCCGCATCGGTTATCAGCGCAACGGGCTACTGCTCGCGGCGAAGGCGCGCGGCGACGTCGAGGCGGCGCTGAAGGGCCGCGTCACGGTTGCATGGAGCGAGTTTCCCTCGGGCCCGCCGTTACTCGAGGCAATGAGCCTCGGCACGATCGACTTCGGTGGCAGCGGCGATACCCCGCCGATCTTTGCCCAGGCGGCGGGGGCGAAGATCGTCTATGTCGCCGCGCAACCGGTGAGCGGCGAGGCGGCCGCGATCATCGTCCAGCCGAACTCGACCCTGCGCTCGGTCGCCGACCTGCGCGGTCACCGCTTCGCCTATACGCGCGGCTCGTCGGCACAGAACTTCGTTCGCGCCGCGCTCGCCGAGGGCGGGCTGACGCTCACCGATGTCGAAGCGGTCAATTTGACGCCGACCCAGGCCGCGCAGGCGTTCGCCGCGCGCGCGATCGACGCCTGGGCAATCTGGGATCCCTATCTCGCGCGAGCCGAAGTCGAGGAGAACGCGCGCATCCTCGTCGCCGGGGGCGGGCTGGCGCGTAGCAATTCGTTCCTTCTCGCCAATGCCGGGGTCGCCGCCACGCATGGTGACGTGATCGTCCGGACGCTCGACGCTCTCGCGACAACCGCGTCATGGGCAGCAACGCACCGGGCGGGCCTCGCCGTCCTGATCGCGTCGGCCACCGCGACCGATGCCGCCGTCGCCGCGAAGATCGCCGCCCGGCAGGACCTCGGCATCGTGCCGCTGACCCCGGCGATCGCCGCCGATCAGCAGCGGATCGCCGATGCGCTCCGCGACGAGGGGCAGCTCCCGGGGTCGGTCCAGGTCGCTTCGGCGATGTGGCATGGCTGGCGGCAGCACGGGAACCCGATCGCGCGATGAGGGTTTGCGAACTCGGGCCTTTGGGCGAACTGCGCCCGGGGGTAACGGATGATTCCTGATCTTGGCGCGACCGACGAGCAAATGCTCGCCGCCGATTTCAGGGCATTGTTCGGCAGCGCCGATCTCGGCATCGTCCGCTTCGACACCGCTTCACGGCGCGTCCTGGCGGCGAACGAATTTTTCTGCACCCTGCTCGGCTACAGCCCGGGCGCGCTGACCGGCACGTCGACCGACGCGCTGATCCATCCCGACGACACGACGACGCGCCGGGAATTCTATGCGGCGGCGGTCGACGATTGCCCGCCCGACCACGAAGGCCGCCTGCTGGCAAAGGACGGATCGGTCGTCTGGGTGCGGGTCGCCGCAGCCGAAGTCCTCGATCCCGATGGCGTTGCGCGCCGATCGATCGCGCTGATCCGCGACCTCACCGCTGCCCGGGTCGCCGCGGCGCGGTTGAGCGACGACCGTGAGCGGACGCACCTTGCCCTTCAGGCCGCGCACGCCGGGGCGTGGGAATTTCGCATCGCCGACCAGCAGCTGATCTGGTCACCCGAGCTGTTCGCGCTGTACGACCTTGCGCACGACGCACCGATGCCGAGCTATCGCGAGTGGCGCACGCTGGTTCATCCCGACGACGCGCGCGCCGCCGAGCCACCGATGGCAGAAATTGTCGACGACGAATATTCGACCGAATTCCGTATCCGGGTCGCCGGTGGCTGGCGTTGGCTCGGATCGCGGGCGCGGATCATGCGCAACGCCGCCGGTGCACCTGAACGCGTCGTCGGCATCAACATCGACCTGACCGAATCGCGCACCACCGCCGACGCCAAGACCGCCGCCGTCGCGCGCTTCCGTGCCGCGGTCGAGGCGATGCAGGGGGTGCTCTGGACCAATTCGCCCGATGGCCGGATGCTCGGCGAGCAGCCGGGGTGGGCGGCACTGACCGGTCAGTCGCGCGCTGACTACGAAGGCTTCGGCTGGAGCAGCGCGGTGCATCCGGACGATGCCGCACCGACGGTCGCGGCATGGAACGCCGCCGTCGCCGCGCGCGGGCCGTTCGTCTTCGACCATCGTCTCAGGGTCGCCGACGGTAGTTACCGCTGGTTCGCGGTTCGCGCGCTGCCGGTGATCGCCGAAGGGACGATCCGCGAGTGGGTCGGCGTCCATACCGACATCGATGATGCCCGGACCGCCGATGCCGCGCTGCAGGCGCGCGTTGCAGAAGCCGTCGCGACGCGCGAAACCGCGCTGGCGCAGCTCCACGAGGCGCAGAAGCTCGAAACAATCGGTCAGCTGACCGGCGGCGTCGCGCACGACTTCAACAACCTGCTGACCGCGGTCATCGGCGGGCCCGACCGGCTCGCCCGGCG
>CAXTPH010000297.1:0-3141 GCA_964245955.1 uncultured Sphingomonadaceae bacterium
GACCAGACGACCGTCCCGTGATACGCCGCCGGGGTGAAGCGCGCCTGCGCATCGGACGTGGCGAGCGCCGGATTGGCCACCAGCAGACCGATATCGGTCATCAGCCCGGCGGGGAATGGCCGCATGATTGCGGTAACATAGGTGTCGAGGTCGGCAGTTGACGGGTTGCCGAACAGCAGTGCGAAGCCTTCGTCCGAGTTGATGATCGGCACCAGCGTACCGTCGGCCGCGAGCGACAGCGCGTGGAAAGTCAGCGGCGCGCCACCTAGCGCGGCGCGGGCGGCGTCGGCGGGCACGCCTAGCGTCCGCGCGTAGTCGCTAATCCGTGCGGCGGCAGTCTCGGCGGAAACGGTGACGCGAAACAGCGGCGGCGCAACGCGCTCCCACACCTCCGCCATCGCCCGCGCGCGGGCGAACCCGGTGCGGTCGGCGGCGGTCAGGTACGGATCGAGCAGCCCCGCATCGAGCAGACGTGCCGCCGCGGTCAGCGCGGCGGGCACCAAGACCGCGTTGACGTCGTACGCGAACCGCCCGCGGCCAAGGCCCTCGTCGCTGTCGCGCCATTGGCCCGTCATCCGACCCGGCTTGATACCGACGAGGTTGGCTGCCTTGGGCGATGTGGCGAAGGGCTGCGCCGTCCGGAGAACGAGCCGCAGGTTGCGGACGAGCAGCGCGCCGACCGCCTCGTTCGTCCCCGGCCGCGCCTCGCCCGCGAGCTTGGTCGCAAGCCAGCGGCGCGCGGCGGCCGGGTCGGCGCGGTCGAGCAGGTACGCCGCCGCGACCGGGGCGAGCATGTAACCGCCGTCGACCATGCCATAGTCGAGCGTCGCCGCGTCGCCCTTGCGTCCGGTCTTACGGTTGTCGACAACGGCGAACTCGCCGATCCCCTCTTCGTGGGCGACCTCGCCGTCGTCGGCGACGCGCGCAAGGACCGAATTGAGCCCGGACTCGATCGCCAGCGGCTGGAGCACTGGCATCAGCAATCGGACCGACATCATCGTGTCGCGACCGAAATAGGTGTCGAAGCGCCACGATCCGGCGAGGAATTTCTCGCGGTAGCTGAGGAACCGGAGCGTATCGCGCGCGCGCTGGTCGGGCGCGGCACGGTCGTTTAGCAGGGCGGTAGCCGGCAGCAGCTTCAGCGGCGTCTCGCCGCTCGCCGCAGTGACCTCGAGCGCGATACGTCCGTCGGGACCCGCGACGATCGCCCGGTCAGCGATCCGCCCGGCAGCTACGCGGAGGGTCAATTGGTAGCCCGGCGCGCCGTCGAGCCGGTCGCGGCGCAGGTCGACGCTATCGGCGGTGAAGGCGATCGGCGTCGCGACCTCCGCGGGAATTTTGCCGATCGCCTGATAGTCGCGGAGGAAGCGGACGCTCGATAGGACCGCCTGCTTCGGGACGAGCCGCGGCAAATGGGTCGAGACGGTGAAGCGGACGCCGTAGAGCGGGCGGCCGCGCGCATCGTGGATCGTCGTCGGCACCGGCGCACGGTCGACCCGCCAGACCGGGGCGGCAGCGGTCTTGTCGAACCAGAGCCCAACGCCGCTGTTCCCCGCCGGGAATGCGACGAGGATACGCGGATCGCCGCTCGACCGGAGGAGGACATGCGCGGCGATCTTGCCGTCGCGAACGAACAGGTTGAGGTTCTGCCCCTCGGTCAGCCGAAAGGCGACGTCGGGCGCCGCCGCCGCTGCTGCAACGAGCAGGGCGGCGGCGACGGCGAATGCCGACCGGGTTGCGTTCGGCATTCGTGCCTTCCCCGCCCCGCCGTTAGAAACGGAACGTCAGCGAACCACCATAGGTCGGGCCGACGATCCCGCGTCCATAGAAGTAGCCCGAGGTCGCGTTCTGCGTCTGGCCCTGCCTCGGGTTGCCTTCAGTAATGCCGACGACATTAAACACATTCTCGGCGTTGAAGGCGACCTGGATCCGGTCGTTGACGTTGACGTTGATGCCGAAGCTGGTGACGCCGTAGGCCGGGAGCGCGATCTGGTTGCCGTTGTCGGCGTAAATCTTGCCGACGTATTTGTAGCGGCCGTAGACTTCGCCCAGCCCATTCGGCAACTTGATCGTCGGCGTAACGGTGAACAGCTGCTTCGGCGTCCGCTCGGGCGTTTTACCGGTATAGCCGGGTGCGGCGACAAAATCGGCGGCGTTGAAGATCGGGCTGCTGCTGATCTGCTGCCGGAAGTTATTGAGCTTCGGATTCTGGAAGACGCTGTTGAAGTCGACTGCAAACCACGTGATCGGCCGGTAAGTGAAGTCGACCTCGACGCCGTTGACGTTGTAATCGGACAGCAGGTTGTTGAACTGCGCCGGGTTGTTCGGGTCCTGGATCGAGAAAAACTGATTGTTGAAGTCAGTGTGGAAATAGGTCGCCTGCACATTCAGCCCGTGGCCGGAATAGCGCACGCCGCCCTCGTACAGCTTGATCACAGCGAACGGGTTGACGCCCTGTGTCTGGAAACCGTCGGCGTAGCGGCCGTAGACCGAGAAGTTGGGCGTGATCAGGTAGTTGGCACCGACCGTCCAGGCGATTCGGTGCTGGTCCTTCTGCGTCGTCGTGAAGGTGCCGTTGAACGTCGGCCCAACCGTCTGAACGATCTGCCCGCCGGTCGTCACCTGCGAATTCCCAATTCCGACGACGCCCGGCTGAACGAGTTGTTGGTAATCGCCAGGCACGCCGGTCATCGGATTGATGTTGATCGGTACGATGCGGTTGGCCGGGTTGGCAGCGTCGGCCGCGGTCGCCGTATTGCCGTCCTTGTGCGTCGCGTCGTTATCCTCATAGCGGATACCGCCGTCGATGCGGAGCTTGCCAATCTGCAACTCATCGTTGGCGTAGATCGATACCGAGGTGTTCGCGTCGTCGGTCTGGCCCTGGCCCCAGTTGCCGTACGACAGCAGGCCGTTGTCGGTCAGCGTGTTGGTCACGCCCCCGGCGGCATTCAGCTGGACCAGGTCATAGACGTGCGAGTTATTGCGCACGTCGTTGAGCTCGAACCCGGTCGCCGACTGGTTCTGGTAGCGTTCGGCGTCATAAACCATCATGCCGACGGTCAGCGAGTTCTTGAAGCTGCCGCCACCGGTATATTCCCACCGGCCGCCGAAGTTGCTGGCGAACTCGTGTCCGGTCTGTTG
>CAXTPH010000298.1:0-3128 GCA_964245955.1 uncultured Sphingomonadaceae bacterium
GGGCGACCCGGCGATCCGACGCCACCACAATCCGGTTGACCAGCCGCGCGCGGCCGAGCCTCGCCATTCGAACACAGAGGTCGGCCTCTTCCATCACCAACATGCGGTCATCGAAGCCCCCGACCGCCTCGAACGCGTCGCGGCGAAAGAACATCGCATGGTCGCCGAAGAGCAGGCGTCCGCCGCGCACGAACAGGTGCGGCCGGAACAGCAGCGGTGCATACCAGGTCTTGATCCAGTTGTGGAACGAGGTCACCCAGCGCACCTTCTCGGGTCCCGACAGGATCGCGGTGAAACCACCAAGGTTGACGCGGGTGTCGGCCAGCGTGCGACGGATCACGTCGACACCGTCGTCCGGCAGCCAGGTATCGACGTGGAGCACGCAGACGATCGGCGCCTCAGTCCCGGCGACACCTGCATTGCACTGCGCCGCGCGACCGCGGGGTCCCTCGACCACCCGCAACCCAGCGCCGCGAGCGATAGCCACTGATGCATCGCTGCTGCCGCCATCGACGACGACGATCTCGGCGGGCAACGGGTCGAGCGCGGCCAGGCAGCGGACCAAACGGGGCAGCGCCTCGGCTTCGTTCAGCATTGGAATGACGATCGCAACAGCTGTCACAGGCCCGGCCAACGCGTCAGATCCTCGGGCCGGTCGAGATCCGCCAGCGTTTCGAGCACCACCGGCGGGGTCTCAAGTCTGGCGATGGTTTCCGCGTAAACCATCGCCGTGCCCCACGGCATCCGGTCGAACAGTTCAGGCAGCGGCGCGGCCAGGCCGAGCAGCCAATAGCCGCCGTCCTCGGCCGGCCCGATCACGACCGGCGCGGTCCGCAGCGCCGTGGCGGCGCCCTGCAGTCGCTCGGCCGTCAGGTCGGGGATGTCAGCGCCGATCAGCAGTACCGGCGTCGCCACCGCGGCGCGGCTCAGCCTTGCGCCGAGGTCGCCGTCGCCCTGGTCGACGAGAGCGTCCGCGCCGCCGAGCCAGCCCGCGAACGCGGACACCGGCGCGCCGGTCGTGCGAATTTCCACCGGCAAGCCGGAAGCACGGCAGGCGGCGAGTGTCCGCTCGGTCAAGCGGCGATGCAGGTCTGCAGCACCCGACGCACCCAAGGCCGGGATCAGTCTGGTCTTCGCGCGTCCCGGCTCGGGCCAGCGCGTGAATAGCACCAATTTCATTAGAAGAAGCCCGGTGTTAGATCGACGACGGCCAGCCATTGGCGGACGATCACATGCCACAAAAGCACACTCAATGCTCGCGGGGCCCGGGTTTGCCTTGTCCGCGATCGGGAAGCTTCAACCATGCCCTGAGCGCCCTTCCGTACCTTTCAACCACATTCGACACTTGCGTCCATGCGGTCGCTCGCGCAGACCGGGGACCGGGATGAGGCTCCGATGCTTTCGTACCCAAATTAGAAAGATGGGCTAACACGACGCTGACCGGCGGGGTGGTACGGCATGCCCGGCATCGACAAGGCAAGCTACTGTATGTTCGACGAAGTTGGTTTTCCGCGCGGGCCTGATTTGGATTACGGCGCGCCCATTCTTGACTTTTTCGTCTATTGCAGTCGCGCCGCCGAAGGCGTCGACGACGTCGAGGTCGACCGCATGGTCGAGTGGTCTCAACGCCGCAATGTCGAACGCAACATCACAGGGGTGCTGGTTTTCGGCAACGGCGTATTCTTTCAGTGGATCGAGGGACCGCCCGTCGAGGTGGAGAAGCTGATCGCGAGCCTTCATAACGATCAGCGTCATTACGACATTGTTTCGCTGGACCGGGGTATAGAAAAGCGCGAGCGTCTGTATCCGGATTGGGAGATGGAGCGGGTCGGAGCCGACGACATCCGCGCGGTGCTGCAGGAAGCGCTCAACAGCGCCGAAGACGAAAACAACATCGCGACACTCAGGCGTATATTGAAGCACCTCGATGCCGGCCCACTGGATAAAATTGAGCGAAGTTAAGTCGGCCAGCAACTCGCGCCGAGAGCCGATTCACCGTAGGACGGGATCGCCGATCGTGGCCGCTTAGATGCGGCGAAGAACTATGTCGCTGCGCAGGGGGCGCTCAACCCGGCGAACGGCGACGGCGATCAGGCACGCCCGGCGATGAACAGCTCGGCCGCCGCGTCGACGATCGCTGCCGCGTCGAGGCGGTAGGCGCGGTAGAGGTCGGGGAGCGTGCCGGTCTGGCCGAACCGGTCGACCCCGAGTGCGGCGACGCGATGCCCGCGCACCCCGCCGAGCCACGACAGCGCCGACGGGGACCCGTCGATGATCGTCACCAGCCGGGCGTCGGCGGCCAGCGGGGCGAGGAGCGCGTCAACATGGCTCGTCGCCGTGCCCTTGCCGGTCCAGCGCGACGCCTGCGCCGCAGTCCAGCCGCGGTGAAGGAGATCGGGTGAGGTGACATTGAGGATGCCGAGGCCGGGGATGTCGGCGGTCAGGTCGTCGTAGGCAGCGAGCACCTCGGGCACGATCGCCCCGGTGAATACCAGCGCCGCCGTCGCTCCCGCGCGCGGCTGCCGCAGCCAGTATCCACCCTTGACCGAGTCGACCTCCCAGCGTGCGTCGGCGCGCTCGACCTGGGCGATCACCCGCGTCGTCAGTCGCAGATAGACCGAGCCGCCGTCGTCGGCCTGGAGGTGGCGGAAGGCGTGCCCCATCAGCAACGCCAGTTCATCGGCGAACGCCGGTTCATAATAGGTCAGGCCGGGCTGGCCGATGCCGATCAGCGGGCTGTTGATCGACTGGTGCGCCCCGCCCTCGGGCCCGAGCGTCAACCCCGACGGCGTTGCAACCAGCAGGAACCGCGCGTCTTGGTAGCAGCCGTAGTTGAGCGCATCGAGGCCGCGGGCGATGAACGGGTCGTAGACCGTGCCGATCGGCAGCAACCGCGTCCCGAACAGCGGCGCCGCTAGGCCGAACGCGGTGAGGACGAGGAAGAGGTTGTTCTCGGCGATGCCCAACTCGAGGTGCTGCCCGGCCCCGTGCCCGCGCCACTTCTGCGGCGACGGGATCTTCGCGGCATGGAAGACGTCCTTGAGCTCGCTCCGCCGGAACAGCCCGCGCTGGTTGACGAACGCGCCGAGGTTGGTCGACACGGTGACGTCGGGCGAGGTCGTGACGAT
>CAXTPH010000299.1:0-3114 GCA_964245955.1 uncultured Sphingomonadaceae bacterium
CCGAGCGTGATCAGTCCGAAGCGGACGAAGTCGTACGGCAGCACCGCCGATGCCTCGGCGAGTGAAAACGCCTTGGCGAGTGCGATCTGACCGATCGCCGCGAGGCCGCCGATGAATATAAGCAGGCCCCATGCCGTCGGCGACGGCCAGCTCCAGACGAACAGCGCGACGACGAATGACGGCGGCGCCATCAGGATGAACGACCAGGCGGCGACGCTGCGTGGATCGTCGCGCCCGACGAGCGCCCTGATGGCGATATACGAAAACGCCGTCGCCACCGCCGACAGCACCGCCGCCGCGATTCCCGGGGTCAGCGGCAGCGCGCCCGGGCGGACGACGACGAGCATGCCGATGAAGCCGACCGCGAGCGCCGCCCCGCGGCGGAGGTGGATGCGCTCGCCGAGGAACAGCATCGCGCCGAGCGTCGCGAACAGCGGCGCAGTGTAGTTGATCGCGAGCGCGGTCGCGAGCGGCGCATTCGCCACCGCATAGAAGGTGCCGATCGTCGCGAAGAAACCCGACGCCGCGCGGCGGAGGTTGGGCAAAGCGCGGGCGCGGTCGATCAGGCCGGGTGTGCGCAGCAGCATCGGCGCGAGTGCCGCCAGGCCGAACAGGTTGCGGAAGAAGACGATCTCGAACGGGTGGACGCTCCGGCTGGCGACGCGGATGACCATCCACATCACCCCGAAGGCGACGCAGCTGACGAGCATCCAGGCGATGCCGCGGTGGGTGGTGGCGGGGGAAGGCATGGAGAGCGGCTTAGGGGAAGCGCGCGTCGCGGCAAAGCCGCACCGTCGGACGGGTTCGGAGCCGGTCGCCTCCGGCCCGCCGGCCGGCCTTCGCGCAAGTCGACGCGCCGCTAACAGACGCAGGCGCGTCTGCGCTGCCCGCCGCCGCGCTCAGCCGTCGAGCATGCGGCTCAGCTGCGCGACGTCCTTGTCGAGCTCCTGGTCGGCGGCGCGCAGCTCGTCGATCCGCTTGACCGCATGCATCACCGTCGTGTGGTCGCGGTTGCCGAAGCGCCGCCCGATCTCGGGGAGTGAACGCGGGGTCAGGCGTTTGGCGAGGTACATCGCCACTTGTCGCGGGCGGGCGATCTCACGGGCGCGACGGGCCGACAGCAGGTCGGTCATCTTGACGTGATAATAATCGGCGACGCGGCGCTGGATCTCCTCGATCGTCACCTTCTTCTCGTGCGCGCGGAGCAGGTCGGCGAGCGTCTCGCGGGTGAAGTCGATCGTCACCGGCTTGCCGACCAGCCGGGCGTAGGCGATTGTCCGGTTGAGCGCGCCCTCCAATTCGCGGACGTTCGACGTGATCTTGCGCGCGAGGAAGTCGATGACGTCGTCGGGGACAGTCAGCGTCGGGCCGAGCTGGTCCTTCAATCCCGCGACCTTGGCGTGGAGAATGTTGAGCCGCAGTTCATAGTCGGCAGCGTTGATGTCGGCGACCAGCCCCCACGCCATCCGGCTGGTGATGCGGTCCTGGATGCCTTCGAGGTTCTGCGGGCTGCGGTCGGAAGTGATCACCAGCCGCTTTCCCGCGCTGATGATCTCGTTCATCGTGTGGAAGAACTCTTCCTGCGTAGATTCCTTGCCGGCGATGAACTGGACGTCGTCGATCATCAGCAGGTCGACCGAGCGCAGCCGCGCCTTGAAGCTGAACGTGTCCTTGGCGCGCAGCGCGGCGAGGAACTCGACCATGAACTTTTCGGCCGAGAGATAGGCGACCTTGGCGTTCGGATCGCGCGCGCGGAGCTCGCCGCCGATCGCGTGCATCAGGTGGGTCTTGCCGAGCCCGGTCGTGCCGTGGAGGAACAACGGGTTGAAGCTGATCGGGCCGCCGTCGGCGAGCGTCTTGGCAGCGTTGTACGCCAGCTCGTTCGACTTGCCGACGACGAAGCTGTCGAAGCTGTAGCGCGGTTCGAGCGGCAGGCCGATGCACGCCGCTGGAGCGGGCGCGGGCGCGGCGATCGAAACGGCGGCGATCTCAACGGGTGGCTCGAGCGGCCGGCTCGCCGGCACGACCGTGATGACGACGTGGCGGATCGCGGGCACCTGCGCGGTCCACAATGCGCGCAGCCGATCGAGAAAGTGATTGGCGATCCAGTCGGCGAGGAAGTGCGTCGGCACCGCAAGGCGAACCGCGTCGCCGTCGATTCCGGCGAGCGCCACCGGCTGCAGCCAGTTGTCGAAGGTTCGTGCGCCGCATTCGTGGCGCAGCGCGGCGCGGATCGAATCCCAGGCATGATCGAGTCCGACCGTCGTCGGAGCATCGATGTCGACGCTGTTCGACAGCGCGGGATAGGACCAGTTCGTCGCCATGAAGTTCCGATCATCCTCCCCGCGGCGCCGCACGCGTCGGCTTCCGTTCAATGCAGACACGTCTCCGCCTCCGCCGGAAATGCGTTTGAAACGCATCGCCGGCGACCCGAATCGCCATCCCGATTTTTGGGTCAACCCCGTTCGGCAACGCTGCCGAAGCGGCCACTAACCACCGCTTCCAAAGCCGATCAAGAGCCGAAAATTTGCCTTTTGGCGAATAAATCCGTTGACACGGAAACGCGTGAAAATCGCTGTCGAGCGGCGAAACGACTGATATTCCATGACCAGACGATGACGGTTGCGTTACAACCGAGTCGCGCAAAAATGGGCAAGTGGTTGATGCCAAACGCAGCAAAGCCGCCCGACTCGGGCGGCTTTACTGTCACACAAAAGCGGCGGTCGCCCGCCGCGGTTTAGCCGAGCGCCTTGACGCGCTTCGCCAGCCGCGAGATTTTCCGCGCAACCGTGTTCTTGTGCATCACGCCCTTGGCGACGCCGCGCATCAGCTCGGGCTGGGCTGCAAGCAGCGCCGCCTTCGCCGATTCGGCGGTGCCACCGTCGATCGCTGACTCGACCTTCTTGACGAAGGTGCGGATGCGGCTGACGCGCGCCTTGTTGATTTCGGCGCGACGATCGTTGCGCCGGATGCGCTTTTCGGCCTGGGGAGTATTCGCCATTCGAGTGCCTTCAAAGTCTTTGGCCCGGCGGACGCAGCGGCGAGCCCGGGAGAGCGCGCCTGTTATAGGGACCGACGGGCGCGGTCAAGCTCAGCGCTGGCGGTGGCGGCACC
>CAXTPH010000300.1:0-3100 GCA_964245955.1 uncultured Sphingomonadaceae bacterium
GCGCGCCGAACTTGCTGCCCCAGCAGTAGATCGCGATGAACAGGAACAGCCAGACCACGTCGACGAAGTGCCAGTACCACGCCGCCGCTTCGAAGCCGAAGTGGTGCGTCGGGGTGAAGTCGCCGCGATAGGCGCGGGCGAGGCAGACGATCAGGAAGATCGTGCCGACGAAGACGTGGAAGCCGTGAAAGCCGGTCGCCATGTAGAAAGTGGCGCCGTAGATGTTGCCGGCGAAGCCGAACGCGGCGTGGCTGTATTCGAACAGCTGGACGCAGCTGAACGTCGCGCCGAGGATGATGGTGAACCACAGGCCCTTCTTCAGACCCTCGCGGTCGCCGTGGATCAATGCGTGGTGCGCCCACGTCACCGTCGTCCCCGACAGCAGCAGGATCAGCGTGTTGAGCAGCGGGAAGGCGAACGGGTCGAGCACCTCGACGCCCTTCGGCGGCCAGACGCCGCCGATCGCTGCAGCCGTGCTCGGATAGAGCGACGAGCTGAAATACGCCCAGAACCACGCGACGAAGAACATCACCTCCGAGGCGATGAACAGGATCATGCCGTAGCGGTGGTGCAACTGGACGACGGGCGTGTGGTCGCCGGTGTTCGCCTCGTGGACGACGTCGGACCACCAGAAGAAGAAGGTCGCGAGCACCGCGGTCGCGCCGAGGCCGAACACCCACGGCCCCCACGGCAGCTTGTGCATCCAGCCGATCGCGCCGATCGCCAATGCCAGTGCCGAGAACGCGCCAAGGATCGGCTTCGAACTCGGGCTGACCAAGTGATAGTCGTGGTTATGGGTCTTGGCGCCGGCCATGGTCTATCCTTGGATTCGTGCGGCGGGGCTTACCGGATCAGCCTTGGCCGCGTCCACCGGGAAGAAGGCGTAGGAGAGGGTGATCTCGTCGATCTTGCGCGCCTGCGGGTCGTCGAGGATCGCCGGGTCGATGAAATAGGTCACCGGCATGTCGACCGTCTCGCCCGCCTTGAGCGTCTGCTCGGTGAAGCAGAAGCAGGCGATCTTCTTGAAATACTTGCCGGCGAGGTCGGGCGAAACGTTGAACGCCGCGCGCCCGGTGGTCGTTGCGCCGCTGATGTTGGTCGCGCGGAAGAATGCCATCCGCCGCCCGCCGATCGGAATCGTCGTCTCGACCGTCACCGGCTTGAACACCCACGGCATGCCCGGCGAGGTGTTGCCGTCGAAGCGGACCTTGACCGTCTGACCGGCCACGGCGGCGGGTGCGACGAGCGCGCGGCTGGTCGTGCCGGCGAAACCGGTCGCGGCGCAGAAGGCGCGGTAGAGCGGGACGCTGGCATAGGCGAGTCCCGCCATCGCGACGGCGAAGCCCGCTGCCCACAGCGCGGTCGTCTTGTTGGCGGACGCGCTGCTCATGGGAGCATCTTCACGAGGCTGATGCCGAAGAACAGGACGACGAGGACACCGAGGACGATGCCGAGCGCGAGGTTGCGCGAGCGGCGGCGGCGGTTGAACTCGGTGGTCTGCTCAGGGGTCCAGTCGACGTTCACGTTAGAATCCCATGGTCAGCGACAAGGGCGGCGAAGACGAGGAACAGGTGGAGCAACGAATATTTAAACAGGCGCTTCTCGGGTCCCATCTCGGCGGCGACTGTCGCGGTGTTGCGATAGACCGCGACCGCCCGGGCGACGAAGATCGCACCGGTGACGGCGGCGACGCTGCCATAGACCCAGCCGGTCAGCCCGAGCGCCCAGGGCAGCACCGTCACCGGCACGAGCAGCAGCGTATAAAGCAGGATCTGCCGCCGCGTCGCGGTCTCACCGGCGACGACCGGCAGCATCGGCACGCCGGCCTTGGCGTAATCGGCCTCCATAAACAGCGCGAGGCTCCAGAAATGCGGTGGCGTCCAGAGGAAGATGATCGCGAACATAAGCCACGGCAGCGCGGTGACGTCGCCGGTCACCGCCGCCCAGCCGATCAGCGGCGGGAAGGCGCCGGCGGCACCGCCGATGACGATATTCTGCGGCGTTCGGCGCTTGAGCCAAACGGTATAAATGACGGCGTAGAACAGGATCGAGCCGGCGAGGATGCCCGCGGCGAGCCAGTTGACCGCGAGTCCCATCACCGCAACCGAGCCGACCGCGAGCGCGACGCCGAACGCCAGCGCCTCATCGGGCGACACCCGGCCCGCCGGCAGCGGCCGGTCGGCGGTACGCTTCATCAGCGCGTCGATGTCGGCCTCGTACCATTGGTTGAGCGCGCCCGAGGCGCCGGCCCCGATCGCGACGCACAGGATGGCGACGCAACCGATGAACGGGTGGACGTGTCCCGGTGCGGTCAACAGCGCGCACGCGGCGCTGAAGATCACCAGCGACATGACACGCGGCTTGAGCAGCGCGAGATAGTCGCGCCAGTCGGCGAAGCTCACCCCCGGCGGGGCAGCGACGACGCCGGCGAGGCTGCCCCCTGCGGGCACGGTAAGGGCGGCGGCGCTCATCGCCGCTACTTGATGACCGGCAGGGTCTCGAACTGGTGGAACGGCGGCGGCGACGACAGCGTCCATTCGAGCGTCGTCGCGCCTTCGCCCCAGTAGTTGTCACCAACCTTCGGTCCGGCGAACAGCGAGTAGATGACGTTGACGAAGAAGAACACCATGCCCACCGCCATGATCGCATAGCCGATCGACGACAGGTAGTTGTAGTGCTCGAACTGCGCCGGATAGTCGGGGATACGACGCGGCATGCCCTGCTGGCCGAGGAAATGCTGCGGGAAGAACAGCACGTTCACGCCGACGAAGAAAATCCAGAAGTGGAGCTTGCCGAGCGTCTCGTTATACTGGCGGCCCGACATCTTGCCGAACCAGTAGTAGAAGCCGGCGAAGATCGCGAACACCGCGCCGAGCGACAGCACGTAATGGAAGTGCGCGACGACGTAATAGGTATTGTGCATGTACGTATCGATGCCGGCGTTCGACAGGATGACGCCGGTGACGCCGCCGACGGTGAACATGATGATGAACCCGATCGCCCACAGCATCGGTGTCGGGAAGCTCAGCGACCCGCCCCACATCGTCGCGATCCAGCTGAAGATCTTGATGCCGGTCGGCACCGCGATGATCATCGTCGC
>CAXTPH010000301.1:0-3078 GCA_964245955.1 uncultured Sphingomonadaceae bacterium
CTGCTCCTGCTCGCGATCTCGCTCTATATTCGCCTCAAGCTGCGCGAAAGCCCGGTCTTCATCGCGATGAAAGCCAAAGGCACAACCAGCGCACATCCGCTGCGCGAGACCTTCGGCTCGTCGGAGAACGTCCGCCTCCTGTTCGTTGCGCTGTTCGGTATTGCCGCCGGATTGACCGTGATCTGGTATACCGCGCAATTCTCGACGCTGTATTTCCTTCAGCAGACTGCGCTCGTCGATGAGACCGACGCCAAGCTGCTGTGCGGCGTGACGGCGCTATTCTCGGCACCGTTCTTCGTTCTGGCCGGACACCTCAGCGATCGGTGGGGACGACGACCGATGATCATCGGCGGCTATGGCCTGACGCTATTGCTGCTGTTCCCGCTGTTTCATCTGCTCGCGTCGGCGGCGAACCCGACGCTGGCGAAAGCTGCCGCCGCCGCCCCGATTACGGTCAAGGGGGTCGAGTGCCACTACAACCCGTTTGCGCATAAGCAGGACACCGCGTGCGGCGATGCGATGCAGTATTTCTCGGGTCGCGGCATCGGCTTTCACCGGCGCGAGTCGGGGAGCCTGCCGCTGCGCATCACGGTTGGCGGCGTGGTCGCGGTCGACCTCGATACCGTCGGCGGAAAATTCGACAAGACGGCGGTCGAGGCTGCGCTCAAGCGCTCCGGCTATCCCACCAAGGAGCAGCCCGGGCCGCGCAATAACCTGGCGATCATCCTCGTTGGGCTTGGCCTAGGGATCCTGTCGGCGATGACCTACGGCCCGGTTGCAGCGGTCCTCGTTGAGCTGTTTCCAGCGCGGATCCGCTATACCTCGCTCTCGATCCCGTACCATATCGGCACCGGCTATTTCGGCGGTTTCCTGCCGCTGATCTCGCAGTTCATCATCGCCCGAACCGGCGATCCGTTCGGCGGATTGTGGTACACCTTTGCGGTCGTCGCCGTCGCGTTCGTCGTCACCCTATTCGCGCTGCCCGAGACGAAGGATCGCGAGATTTGCTGACCGGTCCGCTGGCCGGGGTGCGCGTCGTCGACCTTAGCCAGATCGTGTCCGGACCAATGGCGGCGTGTATTCTCGCGGAGCAAGGCGCCGATGTCGTCAAGGTCGAGGCGACCGGTGGTGATCCACTCCGCGTACTGGGGCCCCGCAAGGGCGACCTGTCGGCGATGTTCATCGCGGTCAACCACAGCAAGCGCGGGCTGGCGCTCGACCTGAAGCGGCCGGACGCGCAGGACGTGCTGAACCGGTTGATCTCCCGCGCCGACGTGTTGATCGAAAATTTCCGGCCGGGGGTCATCGAACGGCTCGGCTTTGACTACGACCGCTGTCGTGCGAGCAACCCCCGACTGATCTATGCCTCGATCAACGGCTTTGGTCCCGATGGGCCCTACGCCAACATCCGGGTCTATGATCCGGTCGTCCAAGCGGTGTCGGGGCTGGCCGCGCTCCAGGCTGGAGCCGACGGTGTCCCACAACTCATGCGGACGCTTATCGCCGACAAGATAACCGCCGTAACCGCAGCGCAGGCAATTACCGCAGCGCTATTTTCACGCGAACGGTCGGGCGAAGGCCAGCGGATCGACATCGCCATGCTCGACGCTGCGGTCGCCTTCGCCTGGCCTGACGGCATGTGGAACGAGACGTTTCTCGACGCTTTACCCGCGCCGTGGCCAGCGTACGGTGCCCAGATGCGCCTGTGGGCGGCGGCAGACGGTCAGGTCGCGATTGGGGCGCTTCAAGACTCCGAATTTCGAGCGCTTTGCGTCGCCGTCGACCGACCCGATCTCGCCGAAGACAATCGTCTGAAAACGGTGGCAGGGCGAAACACCCATCGGGCCGACTGGGCCCCGGTTTTGGGCGCGGCGGTCAAGGCGATGTCGGTCGATGCCCTGATGGCGGCCTTCGTCCGGACGGGCGCGGTCGGCGGACGGGTCAATCGCATCGGCGAGGTCGCCACCGACCCGCAAGTCAGGCACAATGCGACCGTCGCCGCGATCGATCACGGCTCGATCGGCCGCGTGGCGCTGCCCCGCGCCGCAGCCCGGTTCGGTCGCACACGATCGCTTCCGGGTACCGCCCCGACGCTCGGCGAGCATAGTCGCGCGGTGCTCAGCGAACTCGGCCATAATGCAGCCGAAATCGACGCGCTGATTGCGTCCGGAAGCGTCGTTGCCCCTATCGTCGGCGCGCGGCCCTGTTAGGCTGTCATCGCACTCGCCGTAAACGCGGTGAGCAGTGCGAATGTCGCGTGGATTGATGCGGGGGCAGGGTGTTCCCATATCCGCTTCAAGCGGTCGGGATTGCGATCGTATCGGTCCGCCACCGGGCGGTGTGGAGTTGAACGAATGCAGACCCTTCCCGTCCTTCCGTTGCGCGACATCGTCGTGTTCCCGCAGATGATCGTCCCGCTGTTCGTCGGCCGCGACAAGTCGGTCAAGGCGCTCGAAGCGGTGATGACCGGTGGCGACAAGCAGATCTTCCTGCTGTCGCAGAAGAATCCCGGCGACGAAGATCCCGGCGAGGGTGACCTGTACGACGTCGGCACGCTCGCGACCGTCCTTCAGCTCCTCAAGCTGCCCGACGGCACTGTCAAGGTGCTCGTCGAGGGCCAGTCGCGGGCCAAGCTCGGCATGCTCGATACGTCGGGCGAGTATCTCGTCGGCCGCGCCGACGAGGTCGAGGAGACGATAGGCGATGCGACCTTGGTCGAGGGGCTCGTCCGCTCGGCGGCGAAGCAGTTCGAGGCGTACGTCAAGCTCAACAAGAAGACTGCGCCCGAGATCGCGGTCCAGGTCGGTCAGATCGACGAGGCCGGCCGCTTCGCCGACACGATCGCCGCCAATCTAACGCTCAAGATCGCCGACAAGCAGGCGCTGCTCAGCCAGTTCGAGGTCGCCAAGCGCCTCGAAGCCGTCTTCGGCTTCATGGAGGGCGAGATGGGCGTCCTGCAGGTCGAGAAGAAGATCCGCTCGCGCGTCAAGCGCCAGATGGAGAAGACCCAGCGCGAATATTATCTCAACGAGCAGATGAAGGCGATCCAGCGCGAGCTCGGCGAGGGCGACGAGCCCA
>CAXTPH010000302.1:0-3063 GCA_964245955.1 uncultured Sphingomonadaceae bacterium
TCGAGATAGAAGGCGATGATGATTTCCTGCAGCTTGCGCTTGATCGTGCGGTCGCTGCTGAGGAAGCTCGTCTTGGCGAGCTGCTGGGTCAGGGTCGACCCGCCCTGGCTGACGCCGCCGGCTTCGGCGTTGCGGAACATGGCGCGCGCGATCCCCTGCGGATCGATCCCCCAGTGCGAATAGAAGCGGCGGTCCTCGATCGAGATGATCGCCTGCGGCACGTACTTCGGCAGCTCGGCGATCGTGACGGGGAGCTCCTTATAGTCGCCGCGCCGCGCGATCGGGTGGCCGGCGTTGTCGAGCAGGACGAGGCTCGGGTTCTTGAGCGGCTCGAGCGCGCGCCCGAGCGGCGCGGTGACGACCAGCCAGATGCCGGCGGCGACGACCGCGAGCACGATCAGCGCGAGGATGAGTTTCCAGAAGCGCCGAAGGAAGCTCCGCCGGCGCGGCAGCGGCGTGTCGAGTTCGGCGAGCAGCGCATCGAGCCGGGCGCGACGGTCGTCGTCGTCGGCGTAGAGGCTGCTCACGCTCGCTCGCGCGTCGCGGTGAAGCGCAGCGCCTGCTCGCGCTGCTCGGTATAGTTCAGCTCCCACTGGTCGCGCGCCATGAACACCGGCGCGCCGTCGCGGTCCTCGGCCATCGCGCCGCGGTGGGTGTCGATGAAGGTCTTGAGGTCGGCGGGCGCCTCGGCGGTGATCCAGCGCGCGGTGTCGTACGGCGACGCCTCGAACCCGGCGGCGACGTTGTATTCGGCCGACAGGCGGCTGATCAGCACCTCGAGCTGCAACTGGCCGACGACGCCGACGATCCACTGCGAGCCGATCATCGGGCGGAACAGCTGGGTCACCCCCTCCTCGGCCATGTCGTTGAGCGCCGACCGCAGCTGCTTCGACTTGGTCGGGTCGCCGAGGCGGACACGCTTGAGGATCTCGGGCGCGAAGTTCGGGATGCCGGTGAAGGTCAGCGCCTCGCCCTCGGTCAGCGAGTCGCCGACGCGCAGCACGCCGTGGTTGGGGATGCCGATGATGTCGCCGGGAAACGCCTCGTCGGCGATCTCGCGGTCGGCGGCGAAGAAGAAGATCGGCGAGTTGATCGCGATGGCCTTGCCGGTGGCGACCTGCTTCAGCTTCATGCCGCGGCGGAACTTGCCCGAACACACGCGCATGAAGGCGATGCGGTCGCGGTGCTGCGGGTTCATGTTCGCCTGCACCTTGAAGACGAAGCCGGTGACCGCGGGCTCGTCGGGGGTGACGTCGCGCGGGATCGCGTGCTGGACGCGCGGCGCCGGGGCATAGGCGGCGAGGCCGTCGATCAGGTCCTCGACGCCGAAATCCTTGAGCGCCGAGCCGAAGAACACCGGTGTCAGCGCGCCCTGGCGGTACAGCTCGGGATCGAGCGTCGCATAGCCGCCGAGCGCGAGTTCGGCTTCGGCGCGAAAGCGTGCCAGTTCGTCGGCGGGGACGTACTCGGCCAGCGCCGGATCGTCGATCCCGGTGAAGTCGATCGTCCGCCCGCTCGTCTTGCTGTCGCCCTCGGGGATCGTCAGCCGGTGGCGGCGCAGGTCCCATAGCCCGCGGAACTGCCCGCCCATGCCGACCGGCCAGTTCATCGGCACGACGTCGAGCGCGAGCTTGTCGGCGACTTCGTCGAGCAGCTCGAACGGGTCGCGCCCCTCGCGGTCGACCTTGTTGACGAAGGTGATGATCGGCACGTCGCGCAGGCGGCAGACCTCGAACAATTTGCGCGTCTGCGCCTCGATCCCGCGAGCGGCGTCGATCACCATCACCGCGCTGTCGACCGCGGTCAGCGTGCGGTAGGTGTCCTCGCTGAAATCCTCGTGCCCCGGCGTGTCGAGCAGGTTGTAGGTGACGCCGCCGCGCTCGAACGTCATCACCGAGCTTGTCACGCTGATCCCGCGCTGCTGCTCGATCTTCATCCAGTCGGACCGCGCCCGGCGGTTGTTGCCGCGCGCACGGACCCCGCCGGCGAGATGGATGGCACCACCGAACAGCAGCAATTTCTCGGTCAGGGTCGTCTTGCCCGCGTCGGGGTGCGAGATGATCGCAAAGGTGCGGCGCTCGTTGGGCAGATTGGCGTTCGGCGCAGAGGCAGACATGCGGCGCTATGTGGCGATTATCGCCGGGTCGGGCAAGCCGCAGCGGTCGCGCGCCAGACCGCCGCTAATCCGCGCCATTCCGCGCTTGGCGCGCGACTCGACATTTGTTACACACTGAATATCGGCGGGAGCGGGGAGTTTCCTGTGCGGAGTCAGCGGGTTCTGATCGGTTTTTTAGGTGCGCTGGCAATGGCCGCGCCGGCCACGGCGTCAAGCCTGTATACCGTTCCCAAATACGCCGCGATCCTGCTCAACGCCTCGACCGGCGAGGTGATGTACGCGCGCCAGGCCGATGCGCCGCGCTATCCGGCGTCGATCACCAAGGTGCTGACCCTGTATCTCGCGTTCGACGCGATCTCGCGCGGGCAGGCACGGCTGACCGACGCGGTCGTCATCTCGAAGCACGCGGCGAAGCAGGCTCCGTCGAAGCTCGGGCTTCGCGTCGGCTCGACCATCAGCCTCAAGGACGCAATCGACATCATCGCGACCAAGTCGGCGAACGACATCGCCGTCGCGGTTGCCGAGCATATCAGCGGCAGCGAGAAGACTTTCGCCGAGAAGATGACCGCGACCGCGAAGAAGCTCGGCATGGCGCGGTCGGAGTTCGTCAACGCCACCGGCCTGCCCGACAGCCGCCAGCTGACCACGGCGCGCGACATCGGCACGCTGAGCCGCGCGGTCGTCCGCGACTTCCCGCAATTCTACCGCGTCTTCAGCCAGGTCGCGGTCGATTACGAGGGCAAGTCGATCGCCAATCACAACCATCTGCTCACCACCCTGCCCGGGGTCGACGGGATCAAGACCGGCTATACCGCCGCCGCCGGCTTCACGCTGGCGGCGAGCGCGGCGCACGACGGCACGCGGCTGATCGCCGTCGTCCTCGGCGGGCCGACCCGGCTGGCACGCGACGGCAATGTCACCAACCTGCTCAACACCGGCTTCGAGGT
>CAXTPH010000303.1:0-3046 GCA_964245955.1 uncultured Sphingomonadaceae bacterium
GAGGACCGGCGAGGCGATGACGCGATCGGGAACGCGGAGGTTCTCGTAGGCGCTGGCGACGCGGCGGCTGTAGCTGCCGAAGCTGTAGGCTTCGATATTGCCGAATTTGTAGCCGCTGTTGAACTGGGCGTTGGTCAGATACTGCTTGGCGTCGCCGTTGATCTTGTTGACGTACGGGAAGCCCGGGATGTTCTTGTAGAGCGCCTGCTGCGCCGCCGACAGGTCGGTCCGCAACACGCCGTTGACGTCGGTCACGCGCGTGTCGAGCCCGCCGCCCTGGCTGAAGTCGTGGAAGCGGTGGAACAGCGTCAGATTGACGAAGCCGTCGTCACCGAGCTTGGTCGCGAAGTGGAGTGACCCGGCATAGGTCGCGCCGCCGGTCTTGTAATATTGGCCGCCGGTGGCGTTGCCCGAAATCCCCTCGTCATCGTCCTTGAGGATGATGTTGATAACGCCCGCGATCGCGTCGGAGCCGTATTGCGCAGCGGCGCCGTCCTCGAGGACTTCGATCCGCTTGATCGATTCGGGCGAGATGAAGTCGAGGTCGGGGGCGGCGCCTCCTTGGAACGGGCCGCTGAGGACGTGCAGGTTCGACGTACCGTGGCGGCGCTTGCCGTTGACGAGGACGAGGGCGTGGTTCGGGCTGAGGCCGCGCAGGCGCGCCGACAGCGTCAGGTTCGCGGTGTCCCCGCCGAACGATTCGGCGGTGAACGACGGGATCAGCTGCTGCAGGACCGAGTTGAGGTTGGGCTGGCCGACGTGCTGGAGCGTCTCGGCGTCGAGCACCTTGATCGGCGCGGCGCTCTCGGCGGCGGTGATGCCCCCGGCGCGCGTGCCCGTCACGATGATGTCGGACTCGTCCGGGCCCGCCGAATTGCTGCCGGCGGCCGGCGTGACAGCGGGATCGACGGGTGCAGCGGCAAGCGCTGGCGCGGTGTTCAGTAAGGCGAACGCCAGCGCGGCATGGGACAGTTGATTGGTCTTGATCATGATAGGAACCCCTCTGATGAGAAAGTTCCTCCCCCGGGCCGGACATCTGCGGTCTACGCCGTGGACGCCCGGTAACAGTCAGAAGCCCTCGGCAAACGCGCCGAGTTTGAACGTCACCGATACTTTGGCCCACCCCGCTGTGTGCCGTTCAACTTTACGCAAGCTGCGTCATTTAAACTTTGCCAACAATCCCCCACCCGCATTCGCCGACCTTCATACTATCAATTCCTGACTGCGTCACATTAGTGCAACAGGTTCTTGGCCATCGGCACGAAGGTGACCGCGACGCCGTCGAGATCGAGCACGGTTGGTGCCGCGGCGATGTAGCCGTGGCGGCGGTAGAACGGCACCCCGGGTAGCGTCGCCATCAGCGCGGCGCGGGTGAATCCCGCCGCCGTCGCCGCCGCTTCGCACGCCGCGAGCAACGCCCGCCCAACCCCGGCGCGGGCGCGATCGGGCGCGACGAAGAAGGCACGAATCCGCGCCGCATCGACCGCAGGGTCGAGCCGGCCGGTCTCGCGCGCAGCGAAACGGTCGCCGCCGAACAGCGTTTGCCGCGCGCTCCAGCCGCCGCAGCCGGCGAGCACGCCGTCAGACCGCGCGACGAAATAGCTGCCGTCGGCGACGAGGTCTGAATCGACGCCGAAGACGTGGGTGATCGCGGCTTCGGTCTCGGCGGGCGTGTAATAGCCGACCCCGAGCCCCCGCGCCGACGCCGCGATCAGCGTCTCGAGCGCCGGTATGTCCGTCGCGACGGCCACCCCGATCGTTACATGCGATATGGGCGCGGCCTCGGTCACGTGATGTCGCCCGCGGCGCGGCCGGGCGCGGTGTCAAGACGATGCATCCGGTCTGGACGCGTCACCAGCTCATACAACATGCTTTAACCACCCCACCATCGCCGGCCCGCCAGCGCGCCGTGCCATGTTCCCCCAATAACGGCGCGGCGTCGAGGTCGTCGCAAATGTGGCTCGTCCGGTCGGCCTTCGCAACTGGAGCGCGGCGACGCCTTGCTGCGGTCAGGACGCGGGGCCCACCACCTCGATAAAGCTATCGAGGACGCGCTTGCGCCCGGCTTTCTCGAACTCGATCTCCAGCTTGTTGCCTTCGATCGCCGCGACCGCACCGTAGCCGAATTTCGAGTGGAACACGCGCACGCCGACGCTGACATCCCTGCGTCCCGGCTGTCCGATGCTGACCGCGCTCGCCCGCGCCTCGATCTGCAGCCCGCCGCGCCCTGGAACACTCGCGCCGCCCATCGCCGTCGCGCGGGCCCAGCCGGGGCCGCGACCGGTGCCGCGGGTGACGTCGGCGAACGGGTCGCCGCCGCCGAGCGCGGCGCGCCACAGGCTCGGGCCGCCGCTCATCGTGCTCGACACCTCAATATGGTCGTCGGGCAGGTCGCTGACGAAGCGCGACGGGATGCTCGACGTCCACTGGCCGTAGATACGGCGGTTGGCGGCATGGCTGATCGTGGCGGCGCGTTTCGCCCGGGTGATGCCGACATAGGCGAGGCGGCGCTCCTCCTCGAGACTGGCGTTGCCGCCTTCGTCGAGCGACCGCTGCGACGGGAACACGCCTTCCTCCCAGCCGACGAGGTAGACGTGGTCGAATTCGAGGCCCTTCGCCGCGTGGAGGGTCATGATCGTCACGCGCTCCTCGTGGTCGGCCTTGTCGTTCTCCATGACGAGGCTGACGTGTTCGAGGAAGGCGGTCATCGATTCGAATTCGTCCATCGCACGGACGAGTTCCTGCAGGTTTTCGAGCCGCCCGTCGGCCTCCGTCGACCGCTGCGCCTGGTACATCGCGATATACCCCGACTCCTCGAGGACGATTCGCGCGAGTTCGGCGTGCGGCAGGGTGTCGATCTGCGACCGCCAGCGCCCAAGGTCGGTCATGAAATTTGTGAGCGAGCGGCGCGCGGCGGGGGTCAACTCGTCGGTCTCGATCAGCGCGTTCGCCGCCGACGACAGCGGCTTGTCCGTCGCACGGGCGTGGGCGTGGAGCGCCTACATCGCCTTGTCGCCGAGCCCGCGTTTCGGCGTGTTGACGATCC
>CAXTPH010000304.1:0-3032 GCA_964245955.1 uncultured Sphingomonadaceae bacterium
ATGCTGACCCGGTCGATGCGCGCCGACCTCGGCGTTATGGTCTCGGCCAGCCACAACCCGTTCCACGACAACGGCATCAAGCTGTTCGGCCCCGACGGGTACAAATTGTCCGACGCCGACGAACTCGAGATCGAGACGCTGATCGACACCGCCCCGGTTCTCGCGACGCCCGCCGCGATCGGCCGCGCGCGCCGCATCGACGACGCGCAGGGCCGCTACATCCATTCGGCGAAGTCGAGCTTCCCCGACCGGCTTCGCCTCGACGGGCTCAAGATCGTCATCGATTGCGCCCACGGTGCGGCGTACAAGGTCGCGCCGATGGCGTTATGGGAATTGGGCGCCGACGTCGTCGCGATCGGCGTCGACCCCGACGGCTTCAACGTCAACGCCGGCATCGGCTCGACCCACCCCGAGGCGATGCAGGAGCGCGTCGTCGCCAGCGGCGCGCAGCTCGGCATCGCGCTCGACGGCGACGCCGACCGGCTGATCGTCGCCGACGAGAACGGGCGGCTGGTCGACGGCGACCAGCTGATGGCGCTGGTCGTCGGCGACTGGGCAAAGCGCGGCAAACTCAAGGGCGGCGGGCTGGTCGCGACGGTGATGTCGAACCTCGGCCTCGAACGCTATCTGCAGGGCCAGGGGCTAACGCTCGAACGGACCAATGTCGGCGACCGCTATGTCCTCGAGGCGATGCGCGCGCGCGGCTTCAATGTCGGCGGCGAGCAGTCGGGGCACATCATCCTGCGCGACTATGCGACGACTGGCGACGGGCTCGTCGCCGCGCTGCAAATCCTGAGCGTGCTGGTAACGGCGGCCAAGCCGGCGAGCGAACTCCTTCATCTGTTCGACCCGCTGCCGCAGCTGCTGAAGAACGTCCGCTTCGCAGGCGGCGCCCCGCTCGAGACGCTCGCCGTCCAGCAGGCGATCGCCGCGGGCGAGGCGCGGCTCAACGGCACGGGGCGCCTGCTGATCCGCAAATCGGGCACCGAGCCGCTGATCCGCGTCATGGCCGAAGGCGAGGACATCGCGCTCGTCACCGAGGTCGTCGACGAGATCTGCGCGGCGGTGGTCGCGGCGGGGTGATCCCGCGCATCCTCATCATTGCCGGCTCGGACTCCTCGGGCGGGGCGGGTATTCAGGCCGACATCAAGACGGTGACGATGCTTGGCGGCTATGCGGCGACCGCGGTGACGGCGGTGACGGTACAGAACACGCTCGGCGTCAGCGCGGTGCATGCGATCCCGGCGGAGGTCGTCGTCGCGCAGATGCGCGCCGTGATCGACGACATCGGGGTCGATGCGGTCAAGATCGGGATGCTCGGGCACGCCGACTTGATAGCGGCGGTGGCCGAGGTTCTGCGCGGGGTGACCGTGCCGATCGTGCTCGACCCGGTGATGGTGGCGAAGGGCGGGGCGTCGCTGCTGCCCGACGACGCGGTCGCAGCGCTGGTGCGGCACCTTTTGCCGCTCGCGACGATCGTCACGCCGAACACTCCCGAACTTGCCGCGCTGACCGGGACCGAGGTCGAGGACGAGGGCGATGCGGTGCTCGCGGCGCAGGAATTGCTTGGGATGGGTGCGCGCGCGGTGCTGGCGAAGGGGGGGCACCTGACGGGCGACGAGGTCGCCGATTGGCTGATCACCGGCAACGGCCAGACGCGCTTTGCGAGCGCGCGCATCGACACGCGCCACACACATGGCACCGGCTGCACGCTCGCGTCGGCAATCGCGGTCGGACTTGGGCGCGGCGAGCCGATGGTCGAGGCGGTCGCGGCGGCGCGGACGTATGTCGTCGGCGCGATCGCGCATGCGCCCGAGTTCGGCGCGGGGCATGGGCCGCTCGGCCACAACTGGATGATCGCCCGATGAGCCCCTGCCTCACCCGCGAAACGCTGCGCGGTCCGCGCTGCGCCGGGGTCGACGAGGCGGGGCGCGGGCCGCTTGCCGGGCCGGTGGTAGCCGCGGCGGTCGTCCTCGACCCCGATTGCTATCCCGAGGGGTTGAACGATTCGAAGCTGCTGACCGCCGCTCGGCGCGAGGCGCTGCTGGCGATGCTGCGCGACTGCGCCGAGATCGGGGTCGGCGTCGCCAGCGTCGAGGAGGTTGACCACCTCAACATCTATTGGGCGACGATGCTGGCGATGGAGCGCGCGGTCGCGGCGCTGAAACGCGCCCCGCGCCACGTCCTCGTCGACGGCAACCGCAGCCCGAAGTGGAGCCACGCGACGACGACGGTCGTCGGCGGCGATGCGTTGTGCCTGTCGATCGCGGCGGCGTCGATCGTCGCCAAGGTGACGCGCGACCGAATGATGGCCGACCTTGCCGCCGACCACCCCGGCTACGGCTGGGCGACCAACATGGGCTATTCGACGCGCGAGCATTTCGACGGGCTGGCGAAACACGGCGCGACCGCGCATCACCGCTACAGCTTCGCACCCGTCGCGGCGGCGATGCAATCGGCGCGCAGCTGAGTCTTTCGGGCAACACCGCCAGCAATGGTGGTCGCGTAGCATCCGGGACTCAACCCGTAGCTGCTCGGCTCGCTTGTCAGAACATCGCGGCAACGCGCTGATTCTGCTGACTGCTTGACGCGGAGTCGCGACGGACTCACAGCAAATCCGGGCAAGACCGGGGGGCGTAGATGGAACTCGACCGTATCGTCACCGGCGATTGTATCGCGGCGATGGCGGCATTGCCGGCGAAGTCGGTCGACCTGATCTTCGCCGACCCGCCGTACAACCTCCAGCTCGCGCAGGCGCTCCATCGGCCCGAGGGCGGCGAGGTCGACGCGGTCACAGACGCGTGGGACAAGTTCGACAGCTTCGCCAGCTACGACGACTTCACCCGCCAATGGCTCGCGGCGGCGCACCGGGTGTTGAAGGACGACGGCACGATCTGGACGATCGGCAGCTATCATAACATCTTCCGTGTCGGCACCGCGCTCCAGGACATGGGCTTCTGGGTGTTGAACGACATCGTCTGGCGCAAGGCGAACCCGATGCCGAACTTCAAGGGCACGCGCTTCACCAACGC
>CAXTPH010000305.1:0-3013 GCA_964245955.1 uncultured Sphingomonadaceae bacterium
CGACCGCGGCGTTGCCGGCGCGCTCGCCGATGCCGTTGACCGTCGCCTCGACCTGTCGCGCGCCTGCCATCACCGCCGCGAGCGTGTTCGCCACCGCGAGGCCGAGGTCGTTGTGGCAGTGCGTCGAGAACACCGCCTCGCCGGCGTTGGGCACGCGTTCGAGCATGTCGCGGAACATCGCGCCGTAAGTTGCCGGCGTCGCATAGCCGACGGTGTCGGGCAGGTTGATCGTCCGCGCGCCGGCGCGGATCGCGATCTCGATCGCGCGGGCGAGGAAGTCGGGGTCCGACCGCGTCGCGTCCTCGGCCGACCATTCGACGTCGGGGCAGAGGTTGCGCGCATGGCTGACCGAGGTGCGGATCGCTTCGAGCACCGTGTCGGGGGCCATGTTGAGCTTGACCTTCATGTGCAGCGGCGAGGTCGCGATGAAGGTGTGGATCCGGGGCGCGCGGGCGAAGCGGACCGCCGCCCACGCCCGGTCAATGTCGCCGATCGCGGCGCGGGCGAGGCTGGCGACGGTCGCGCGTTCGGCGTGGCGCGCGACCTCGCGGACGGCTTCGAAATCGCCTTCGGAGGCGATGGCGAAGCCCGCCTCGATGATGTCAACGCCGAGCGCCTCGAGCTGGGCGGCGACGCGGAGCTTCTCCTCGAGGTTCATCGAGCAGCCGGGCGACTGTTCGCCGTCGCGCAGCGTCGTATCGAAAATGCGGATCTGGTCGGTCATCGTCGTCGCCTTGGCTAGCTTCGGGATGCCGGGCCAGGCCCTCACGCCCGCGACGTCCCGGCTGGGCGGCGCGTGCCTAGGGGCGCGTAAGTCGCAGCTGGGGCAGGGCGATCAACATGCACCACGGCTAACATCCCCCCCTGCGGTTGTCCAGATCGCCGCGTTGCTATGAGCCGCCGCATCGATGCGACCAACCGAGCCGCCGTCGTTTGAATTGTTAACCATCTGCCCCTAAGGTCCAAATCTCGGGGCGGGAACTGTAACATATTGTTAACAGAGCGTTTTTTCGCGCGGTGACATCACCGGCGGGGGGCGCTGCGTCGTGTTTGAGGGTGGGATTTATGTCGCGTATGGGTTCGTTCGGTGCCGCCGGGGCGGCAATCGGACTGTTGTTTTCTGCCGCCACCGCGCAATCGGCGACGGTCTATGCCACCGCGGACACAATCAGCGCGTTGTGGCTCGCGGCCAAGCCCGGCGACACGATCCGGCTATACGGCACGTTCGCCAACACGAAGCTCGCGTACAAGTCGGGGGCCGCGATCACGCTCGACGCGACCAAGGCGGTGTTCAGCGATACGCTCGTCATCGATCATGTCGACGGCCTGACGGTTCTCGGCGGCAAATATGGCTCCGCGACCGGGCCGACCAAGTCCGCCCGCGCGGTCGCCGTCTATGGGGGCAGCAATATCAGCTTCAGCAAACCGGTTCTGGTCGGCGACGGCGAGGGGCAGGGCATCAGCTTCAGCGACACAGTCAACCTGTCGGTCGACAAGGGCAGCTTCACCGGGCTCGGCACCGGGATCGGGATGTCGCGCGTCGCCAACGCGAACCTGACGAAGAACGCCTTCACCAAGGCCGCGTCCGACGGCATCCAGATCGCCGACAGCCACAACGTCAACGCGAGCTACAACACGTGCAGCGACGGTGCCCCGGCCGCCGGCGCGCACCCCGACTGCATCCAGCTGTGGAGCGTCCTCGGCCATCCGGTCCAGTCGGACATCAGCATCATGCACAACACCGCGACCGGCCCGACGCAGGGCTTCACCTCGTTCACCCCCGAATGGGGCGGCGGCCTGCGCATCCAGATCGAATACAACACCGTCTTCACCAACTACGTCCAGGGGATCGCCTGCTACGGCTGCGTCGACAGCAATATCAGCTACAATAACGTCTCGACGATGCCGGGTGCGGGGCACATGACCAACATCAACATCATCGGCGGCAGCAACAACATCGTCGTCGGCAACAAGATCGGGCCGCGTCCGGTGGCTACCACCGCCAGCCGCTTTGCCGCGGTCGCGGCGTTTGCCGGCAACCTCGACGCGACCGGCAGCATCGGCGCGGTCCCCGAACCGTCGGCATGGCTGATGCTGATCGCGGGCTTCGGTGTCGTCGGCATGGCGGCACGCCGGTCGCGGGGGTCCGTCACCGCCTGAGCGCCGCGCCGTCGGCGCGGTTGGCGCGGGCACGCCGCCGTGGCATGAACGGGCGGCGGCACCGCGCCGCCCGGAGAGCGAACCGATGGCGGGCACGGTCGACGCGATTTCGCACAATATCCAGCTCGCGATCGCGCCGGTCTTCCTGCTTACCGGCATCGCGTCGATCCTCAACGTGCTGACCAGCCGCCTCGGCCGCGTCATCGACCGCGCGCGCAAGCTCGAGGCCGAGATCGCGGGCTACGACGTCGACGCGCGCCACCGCGCGATCGGCGAACTGGCGGTGCTCAACCGGCGGATGGCGGCGGCGCACTGGGCGATCGGGCTGTGCACGTCGTCGGCGCTGTTCGTCTGCATTGTCATCGCGATCCTGTTCGTCGGCGACGTCCTGCCCGGGCGGATGTCGCTCGCGGTCGCGCCGCTGTTCATCCTGGTGATGATGCTGCTGATCGCGGGGCTGCTGCTGTTCCTGTGCGAGGTCCAGATCGCGACGCGATCGGTGCGCATCCGGGCGGAGATGCTCGACCTCTGATCGCCGGGGCCCGTCGGCGTTTGCGCCGGTGTCCGTTGACCGCGCCGCGATCTGTGATCGACCCAGCGACGCCCGTAGCCAAAGTTAAGAACCAGTAACGCTACTATAAGTAAATACTGATGATATTTTCTTAAAACTACAATCCGATTGAAGATAATAAGTATTAACCAAAAGAATAGTGTTAAGATTGGCAACCTTCTCGTCCCACTGTCGTACTTAACAGTGACTACAGGGAGGTGGGCTTCGATGTTTAGTAAGTTGCGGTGTGGCATCTACGCTTGTGCTTTGATCGCGGCGGTGCCGGCGGGTGCCGCGAGCTAT
>CAXTPH010000306.1:0-3008 GCA_964245955.1 uncultured Sphingomonadaceae bacterium
CGTCCGACCCGGCGTCGATCTTCGCCGCCGCGTCGAGCGTCAGCAGCCGCGCCGCCTGGATTTCCGCCGCGCTGTCGAAGACGAACTGCTGCATCAATTGCTTGTCGGCGAGCTTCTCGCCTCCCGCGCTCCGCTCGTTGAGCCGGCGGCACATCAGGTCGAACGCGCGCTGCGCCTGCCCCAGCCAGCGCATGCAGTGGAAGATCCGCCCCGGCCCGAGCCGCATCTGCGCTATCGCGAACCCCTGCCCCCGCGGCCCGAGCAGGTTCGCCGCCGGCACGCGGACCTCGTCATAGGCGACCTCGTAATGCCCGCTTAGCCCGTGGTTGAGCCCGAGCACCGGCGTATCGCGGACGATGCGGTAGCCCGGCGTGTCGGTCGGCACGACGATCATCGAGAAGGCGGCATGCGGCGCGGCGTCGGCGTTCTCGGTCCGGCACATCACCGTCGTGTACGCCGCCCCCGCCGCGCCGGTGGTGAACCACTTGCGCCCGCGGATCACCCAGTCGTCGCCTTCCAGCGTCGCCGTCGTCTGCAGCTGCGTCGGGTCGGACGAGGCGACGTCGGGCTCGGTCATCGCGAAGCTCGGGAAGATCTCGCCCGCGACCAGCGGCAGCAGATACTTCGCCCGCCACTCGGGCGCGGCGTAGCGTTCGAGCATCAGCGAGTCCTGGAGCGAATGCGTGCCTAGCGCGACCATCGCGTGCTGGCTCCGCCCGATCACCTCGTTGACGTGGACATAGTCGAAGAACGGCATCCCCTGCCCGCCGATCGCGATCGGATGCCCGAGCGCCCACAGCCCCTCGGCCTTCGCCGCCGACATCAACCCGGCGAGCGCCGCCCGCGCCTCCGCCGGCGCGCCGTTGTCGAGCACGTCCTCCGCCGGATAGACGCGCTCCTCGACGAACGCCTTGACCCGCGCACGGATCGCGATCCAGTTTTCGGCCATGACGGCTCCCCAGGTTTTGCGGGGAGCGTAGGGAAATCGGCAGGGAAGGCAACGGCTCTAAAAATGTAGCATCAGCAGTAAGATGCGCTGTTCGCACATGGGAAGACGAAGTCCATATTATTGCTAGGGTCGGTCGGGACGGAGGATGACCTGGCGTTTCGGCGCATCGCCCAGCGGCGGGCGGGCGGCGCGGGGGATGGCGGGGGAGCGTTGCCCGGGTCGGCGTGCCGGTCGTCGGGCGGACGACGGTGCCGTCGATGCGCGGCTGCGCGCGGGCGATCCGCTAGTCGGTCCATTCGGAAGGATCATCGTCGTCGCATCGCGCTGGCAAGCCGGCGGTGTTCGCGGTCTTTGCAGTTCCTCGAAATCACCCGACGCACTCGGGATGGTCGAACGGTCCGACCCGAAATAACCCCTGTCCTACACCCTCGCGTTCGTGAGACGTTCTGCAGTTCGAGTCGCCCGAGGAGCCGCCGTCATGCCCCTGCCCCGCCCGACCTTCGTCCTGGCGATCTTCCGCCGCCGCGTTCGGGCGTCGAGGGGGATGGTGCGCGATGGAACCTCCGGTCGCCGCGTGCGGTGGGCCGGTCGGTCCCCGGTGCGCCACGCGGGACATGAAACGTGTTCGGGCGCAAAGCCGGTGACAAACGGCTACTTTGTCAACTTCGTACGGTTCGATGCTGCGCCAGCACCGCGGCCCACAACCGGTGACAAGCGGCTACTTTGTCAACTTCACCCCGCCGTTACGGCACGGAAGACAAAACGAACAAACGCGGCGAAAACGACAACTCCGTCAACTTAACCGGGCGTGGACACAGTGCGGCACCGGGGCCGGCGCATGAAAACGCCAACTCTGTCAACTTAAGCGTGCGGGTCCCGGCCTAGCGCGTCGTCCCCGGCGGCGGGCGGGGGACCGGGCCGGCGAAGGTGGCGGTGCTCTCGGCGCCGCCCGCGGCCAGCGCGGCGACGGCGAAGAAGTGGTCGTCGATATTGACGTGCGGCAGGACGAGGCTGGTTGCGGTCGCGGGGACGTCCTTGGTGTCGGTCCAGGCGAAGCCGTCTGCACGCCGCCAGCGGATGCGGTAGCCGGCGGCGCCGGGTGACGCGGTCCAGCTGACGGTGGTATCGTCGCTGACCGCGCCGGCGATCGTCGCGGCGGCCGGCGCGGCGGGGGCGGCGGCGAGCTCGCGCAGGGTAGCGACGTTGAGCGCCGCAACGCGGGCCAGATAGGGAAAGTCGACCCCCTCGATCACGTCGCCGTACTTGCGGCCGTTGTCGACGCGGACGTCCTGGTGCTGGCGGTCGTAGTTCTCGGTCGCCTCGGTGATGCGGACCGCGGGATAGCCCGCCTCCATGAACGGGGTCTGGTCGCCGCCGCGACCGAAGCGGTCGGAGCGGCGTACGGCGAAGACCTTGAGCCCGTGCGGCTGGGCGGCGGCGACGCGGGCGATCGCCTTGGCCAGCGACCGCGACGGCGAGTCGTCTTCAGCCCCGATGGCGCGGGTCGCCTTGGTCCCGTCGGGACCGGCGGCGGCGCTGATGCCCTCGGAGAAGACGCGGACGATATCGTCGACATGCTCCCCGCCGATGCCGTGCGTGTTGCCGACGATGTCGTTGTTGAGGACCGCGGCGACCTGCCAGCCGCGCGCCTTCGCCGTCCGCGCGAGCAGCTGCCCGCCCCACAGGCCCTGCTCCTCGCCCGACAGGACGGCGTAGACGATGGTGGCGGCGAACTTTTCCTTGCTGAGCAGCCGCGCCGCTTCGAGGACGACCGCGACCCCGCTCGCGTCGTCGTTGGCACCGGGCGCGTCGCCGGTGCCGTTGGCGCTGTCGCTGATCCGGCTGTCGATATGGCCCTGGACGATGACGACGCGGGTCGGGTCGCTCGTCCCCTTCTGCACCGCGAAAACGTCCTCGACCCGGACCCCGGCGGGGGCGCGGGGGCTAGTGAAGCTGTCGCCGACGGTCTCGACCGCGAGGCAGCCGCCGCAGTCCTTGCCGATCGCGTCGAAGCGCCCGCTCGCCCAGCGCCGCGCCGCGCCGATGCCGCGCACCGGAT
>CAXTPH010000307.1:0-2994 GCA_964245955.1 uncultured Sphingomonadaceae bacterium
CGGCTACTGCGTGTCCAAGGCCGCCGTGCTCGCCCTGACCCGCCTCGCCGCGAAGGCGGGCGGCAAACACGAGGTGCGGGTCAACGCGGTGCTGCCCGGCGCGATCGACACCCCGATGCTGTGGGGCAACCTGCGCGAGGGCCAGGACCCGCAGGCGCTGCTCGACATGCTCGTCAAGCAGCATCCGATCGGCCGCATCGGCCAGACCAGCGACGTCGCACAGGCGGTGTCGTTCCTCTGCGATCCGGCGAACAGCTTCGTCACGGGCGCGCTGCTGGCGGTCGACGGCGGCCAGCTCGTCGACTGACCATCTTTCCGTGTTGCGGCCGACCGGTCCGATGAAGAGCCTGTCGATCGGCATCGTGGGCGCCGGACTCGGCGGCTTGGCGGCCGCGCTCGCGCTGCTCCGGGCGGGGCAGCGGGTCCGGGTCTACGAGCAAGCGGCGGTGCTGGGCGAAGCGGGCGCGGGCATCTCGGTCAGCGCCGGTATCGGTCGCGCACTGCAGGCGCTCGGCGTCGGGCCCGCGTTGCTCGAGGCGTCGTTGCCGGTACCGGCCGTCGCGTTCGCGCATTACCGGACGGGCGCGTTGCTGGCAGGCGTGTTCGACGACGGCGCGCCGCTCGATCGCGGTTTCGAGACGGCGCGTCACGTCCATCGCGCCGACCTGCACCGGATCCTTCTCGACGCGGTGCGTTCGATCGATCCGCATGCGGTCGAGACCGGTCGCCGGCTCGAGGCGATCGAGGTCGATGCCGACGAACGCGCAGTTGCCTGCTTCGCCGACGGCAGCCGCATGACGGTCGATGTGCTGGTGGGGGCCGACGGCCTCCGGTCGGTCGTGCGCCGACGACTGTTCGACGACGCGCCGCCCCGTTTCGCGGGCCAGGTCGCCTTCCGCTGCCTCGTGCCGATCGACCGTGCCGCGCCGTTCCTCGGCGCCGGCAACGCGGTGGTGTCGGTGGGCAGAGCGCGCATGTTCCATCGCTATCCGGTGCGACACCGGACGCTGGTCAACGTGATCGGCATCGCGCGCAGCGACCGTTGGCACGACGAAGGCTGGAACACGGCGGCGACGACCGACGAGTTCGCTTCCACCTTCCACGACTATCACCCCGACGTGCTGGGACTGATCCGCGCCGCGCCGCCCGATCACCTCGTCAAGTGGGCGTTGTTCGAGCGACCGTCACTCGCGTCATGGCACGCGGGGCCGGTCGTGCTGCTCGGCGATGCGGCCCATCCGATCCTGCCGTTCCTCGGACTGGGCGCGGCGCTCGCGATCGAGGACGGCATCGTTCTGGCGCGGGCGCTGGTCGAGATCGGTCCGGATCGATCGCGCGAGTGGGCACTGGCGGCCTTTCGGGCGTCCCGCATCCGGCGCGTGGACGACGTGCGGCTGCGCACGGTGCTGCAGGGGCAGATCATCCAGTCCGCCGAGCCCGACCTGTCGCGACTCGTGAAGTCGCCGTCGCAGGATCCGCGCCTCTTCGACTACGACCCGTTCACCGCACCCATTGCGCAAACGATCGATGCCTGACCTCGTCGCCGTGGTCCCCGGCCCGCGCGCCGTCCGCTTCCTCGCGAAGACCCATCGCCTGCTGATCGATGGCGACTGGGTCGCACCCGCCGGTGGCGGCAGCATCGAGGTCGTGGATCCCGCGACGGGCGAGTTCATCGCCGCCGTGGCAGCGGCTTCCCCCGCCGATGTCGATCGCGCCGTCGCCGCCGCCCGCGTCGCGTTCGAGCACGGGCCCTGGCGCTCCCTGAGCGGTGCGGCTCGCAGTCGGCTGCTGTGGCGACTGGCCGACCTGCTCCTCGAACACGCGGACGAACTGGCCGAACTGGAGACGCTCGACAACGGCAAGCCGCTCAACGACACCCGGGCCGTCGACCTGCCGGTGGCTTCGGAACTGCTGCGCTATTTCGGCGGATGGGCGACGAAGCTGAACGGCATCAGCACCGCCATCGGCGACCCGGGCGAATATCAGTCGTTCACGCTTCGCGAACCGATCGGGGTCGTCGCGCAGATCATCCCGTGGAACTTCCCGCTGATCATGGCGGTGATGAAGCTGGCGCCGGCGCTCGCGGCCGGATGCACGGTGGTCCTGAAGCCCGCCGAAGAGACGCCGCTGAGCGCGCTCCGGCTGGGCGAACTGATCGGCGAGGCCGGCTTCCCGCCCGGCGTCGTCAACATCCTGACCGGCACGGGCGAGGTCACCGGCGCGGCACTGTCGGCGCATCCCGACGTCGACAAGATCGCGTTTACCGGCTCGACCGAAGTCGGCCGGAAGATCGTCATCGCGGCCGCCGGCAACCTCAAGCGCGTCACGCTCGAACTCGGCGGCAAGTCGCCGATGATCGTACTGCCGGACGCGGACCCCGAGGCGGTCATCGCCGGCGCGACGATCGGCATCTTCTTCAACGCGGGCCAGTCGTGCATGGCCGGATCCCGGTTGATCGTTCACGAATCGCTTTACGACCGGATCGCCGCCGGCCTCGCGGACCGGGCCCGCTCGCTCCGCGTCGGGTCGGGGTTCGAGCCGTCGACGCAGATCGGGCCGCTGGTTTCGCAGCGCCAGCTAGAACGGGTGTGCGGCTACCTCGACGAGGGCAGGCGCGCCGGGGCGACCGTGCTCGCGGGCGGTGGGCGCCACGGCGACCGCGGCTATTTCGTGCAGCCCACCGTCTTCGGTCGCGCCGATCCCGCGATGCGCATCGTCCGCGAGGAGATCTTCGGTCCGGTGCTGGCCGTGATGTCGTACGCGACGACCGATCTCGACGAGATCGCGGCGCTCGCCAACGACAGCGACTACGGCCTCGCGGCCAGCGTGTGGACCCGGGACCTGACGACCGCGCACCGCCTGGTGCCGCTGATCCGGTCCGGACAGGTGTGGGTCAACGGTCATCACATGGGCGGTGCGGACCTGCCGGTCGGTGGCTATCGGCAGTCGGGCTGGGGACGGGAGAACGGCCGCGAGGGGATCGAGGCCTATACC
>CAXTPH010000308.1:0-2987 GCA_964245955.1 uncultured Sphingomonadaceae bacterium
GGCCGAGATCACTCGCGACGTCGGCCAGCCCGCCGACGCCGAGGACGGTGTTGAGCATGAAGCGGTCGACGGTGCGGAACGCCTGCTTGATCTTGCCCTGGAGGACGGCGTTGATGAACGACACCGGCTCGCCGAGGTTGTTGAGGCCGTTGGTCACGCCGCGCCGCGCCGCGCCGGGGACCGCGACGCGATACACGCGCGCCGCCGGCAGCAGCGCGTAGTGATCGAGCTGCTTGTTGAAGGTGTACAGCTTGCGGTTGGTTTTCTCGTAGGGGTCGCGATACGCCTCGGCCATGCTGCCCGGATGCGGCGTCGCGCAGGCGCCGACCGCGGTGAGCAGCACGGCAGCGACGAGGCGTTCGACGACGGGAAGACGCATGAAAACCCCAAGCAAGGCGGACGCGATCGCGGGTGCCACAAAGGTCTCGGCCCGACAAGCGCCTCCGGCTCGGTTGACCTCATATAAGGATATGTTTATATCCCACTCATGAGTTTGTCGCTCCCGATCTTCCGCGCGCTCGCCGACCCGACCCGGTTGCGCATCGTGCTGCTCGTCCGGCAGATCGAGCTCGCGGTCGGCGAACTCGCAGCGGTGCTGCGGCAGAGCCAGCCGCGCGTCTCGCGTCACCTCAAGATCCTTGCCGATGCCGGGCTGCTCCACCGCGCCAAGGAGGGCGCCTGGGTGTTCGTGCGGCTCGGTGACGCGGCGCAGGTCGGACCCGTGCTCGACCTGCTCGACGCCTATGGCGAATCGGCGGTCGCCGACCTTGCCCGGCTCGCCGACGTCCGCGCCGAACGCGCGACCGCGGCGGCGGCGTATTTCGCCGCGCACGCCGCCGACTGGGACGGCATCCGCTCGCTCCATGCCGCCGACTGCGATGTCGAGGCGGCGATCGTCGGCCTGATCGACGGCCGCCCGGTCGGGCGCTTGCTCGACATCGGCACCGGTACGGGGCGGATGATCGAATTGCTTGGCCCCGGTGCCGCGTCGGCGATCGGCATCGACCGCTCGCCCGAGATGCTGCGGCTCGCGCGCGGCAAGATCGAGGCGGCCGGGCTCGGTCATGCCGAGGTCCGCCACGCCGACATGTACGCGCTCCCCCGCGCCGACGGCAGCGCCGACACCGTCGTCGTCCACCAGGTGCTCCACTTCGCCGACACGCCCGAGCGCGTCATCGGCGAGGCGGCACGCGTCCTCGGCCCCGGCGGGCGACTGCTCGTCGTCGACTTCGCCCCGCACGACCGCGAGGAACTGCGCGCCCGTCACGCCCATGCCCGGCTCGGCTTCGACGACGCCCAGGTCGGCGGCTGGCTGCGCGGCGCCGGGCTCGCGGTGTCGCGCACCGTCCACGTTACCACCCCCGGATTTCCGCTGACCGTCAGCCTGTGGCTCGGCGAACGAACCCCCTTAGCCGAAAGGCGCGCCGCATGAGCCTGTCGCTTCCCCAGATGGCGGAGGCTGCGCGCGCGGTCGGCGCCCCGCTCTATGCCGATCTGCCCGGCGACATCAACGTGTCGTTCGAGTTCTTCCCGCCCAAGACCGAGGCGATGGAGCGGACTTTGTGGGAGTCGGTCGAGACGCTCGCCCCGCTCGCGCCCGATTTCGTCTCGGTCACCTACGGCGCCGGCGGCACGACGCGCGAGCGGACCCACGCCACTGTCGCGCGGATCGTGCGCGACACCGCGCTCAAGCCTGCCGCGCATCTGACCTGCGTCGACGCCAGCCGCGACGAGATCGATGCCGTCGCCCGCGATTACTGGGCCGCCGGGGTCCGCCACATCGTCGCGCTGCGCGGCGACCCGCCGCGGGCGGGCGAGAAGTTCACCGCGCGGCCCGACGGCTATGCCAGCGCCGCCGACCTCGTCGCGGGCCTCAAGCGCGTCGGCGACTTCGAGCTGTCGGTCTCGGCCTATCCCGAGCTCCATCCCGATGCCTCGTGCGCCGCCGACGATATCGACGCGCTGCGGCGCAAGCTCGACGCCGGTGCGACGCGGTCGATCACCCAGTTCTTCTTCGAACCCGACACCTATTTCCGCTTCCGCGACGCCGCCGCCGCCGCGGGGGTCACCGCGCCGATCGTGCCGGGCATCCTGCCGGTCAGCAATTTCGCGATGCTGCGCAAGATGGCGGCGAGCTGCAATACGACGCTGCCGCCGTGGCTGGCGCGGCTGTTCGACGGCCTCGACGACAGGCCGGCGACGCGCCAGCTCGTCGCCGCGACGGTCGCCGCCGAACTGTGCCGCCGCTTGTACGCGGGCGGCGTGCGCGACTTCCATTTCTACACGCTCAACCGCGCCGAGCTGAGCTACGCGATCTGCCACATGCTCGGGGTGCGCCCGGTGCCGGCGGCGCGGGAACTCGCGGCGTGAGCTATCTGATCAAGGCCCCGCCGCAGCGGTTCGAGATCGGCGAGCGCCCGATCTTCATCGAGCGCACCTTCTTCGACGGCGAGACCGTATCGCCGGGGGCCGAGGCGTTCGTCTGGTTCACCGAAGCGAAGGGCGGGGCGGGGCTGGCGTTCTCCGGCCGGGTCTATAGCGCGGCGTCGATGAACGAGGTCCATGCCAAGCGCTACCGCGTCGCCGTCGACATCGATCACGCCGCCGCCGGCCTGACCGACGCCGACCTCGAACCTTATTTCGAGGAGCGGACCGATGCGCCGATCAGTACGCTCGCGTTCAAGCTGTTCCGCCATGCGCACGACAAGATCTGCGCGCTGACCCGCGCCGAGGCGACCTTCCTCCGCAGTTTCGAGACCCAGCCATGATGCCGTCCCCCGCCGCCGCCCGCCTCCGTGACGCGGCTAGCAAGCGCGTCCTGCTCACCGACGGCGCGTTCGGCACGATGATCCAGTCGTACAAGCTGACCGAGGCCGACTATCGCGGCGACTACGACCTGACCGACGACCAGAAGGGCAACAACGACCTGCTCGTGCTGACCCGCCCCGACGTCATCGACGAGATCACCCGCGGCTACCTCGACGCCG
>CAXTPH010000309.1:0-2979 GCA_964245955.1 uncultured Sphingomonadaceae bacterium
TCAAGGACGTGCTGCTGCTCGACGTGACGCCGCTGTCGCTCGGCATCGAGACGCTCGGTGGGGTGTTCACCCGGATGATCGACCGCAACACGACGATCCCGACGAAGAAGTCGCAGACCTATTCGACCGCCGACGACAACCAGTCGGCCGTGACGATCCGCGTCTTCCAGGGCGAACGCGAAATGGCGGCGGACAACAAGCTGCTCGGGCAGTTCGACCTCGTCGGCATTCCGCCGGCGCCGCGCGGCGTGCCGCAGATCGAGGTCACCTTCGACATCGACGCCAACGGCCTCGTCAGCGTCAACGCCAAGGACAAGGGCACCGGCAAGGAGCAGCAGATTCGCATCCAGCCGTCGGGCGGCCTGTCGAAGGATGACATCGAGGGCATGGTCAAGGACGCCGAGCGCTTCGCCGAGGAGGACAAGAAGCGCCGCGCAGTCGCCGAAGCGCGCAACCAGGCGGACAGCCTGATCCATTCGACCGAGCGGCAGATGGTCGAGCACGGCGACAAGGTCACCCCCGACGTCAAGGCGAGCATCGAGTCGGCGATCGCTGATCTCAAGGGGGTCCTCGACGGCGGCGATCCCGATGCGTTGACCGCCAAGACCACCGCGCTGCAGACGGTGGCGATGAAGCTCGGCGAGGCGATCTACAAGGCCGAGAGCGAAGCCCCGGCTCCGGAAGCGGCGAAGAAGGACGACGACGTCGTCGATGCCGAATTCTCCGAGGTCGACGACAGCAAGTAAGGACCGGCCCGCGCGTGTCGAATAACGCGCGCGGGTGCCGGGGGGCCATTCAGCATGACCACCGACATCGATTATTACGAGTTGCTCGAATGCGAGCGCACCGCTGACGAGTCGACGCTCAAGTCGTCGTACCGGCGGCTCGCGGTACGTTGGCATCCCGACAAGAACCCGGGCGACGCCGCCGCCGAACAGCGCTTCAAGGCGATCAGCGAGGCGTACGACGTTCTCAAGGACCCGCAAAAGCGGGCGGCGTACGATCGTTACGGGAAGGCCGGTCTTGGCCAGGGCGGCGGCGGTGCCGGTCCGCAGGGCTTCGGCGGCTTCTCCGACATCTTCGAGGACATCTTCGGCCAGTTCACCGGGCGCGGACGGCAGCCGTCGGGGCGCGGACAGGATCTGCGCTACGACCTCGAGATGACCTTCGAAGAGGCGTTCGCCGGCAAGACCGCAACGCTGGCGATGGAAGTCTCGGTCGCCTGCGACACCTGCGCCGGTAGCGGGGCCAAGCCCGGCACCTCGGCGAAGCAGTGCGTGACGTGCCGCGGCCAGGGCAAGGTCGGCATGCGGCAGGGGATGTTCATGGTCGAACGCACCTGCCCGACGTGCCACGGCGCCGGCCAGATCATCGCCGATCCATGCGACACCTGCCACGGCGCCGGCCGGGTCGAGCGCGCGAAGAACCTCGAGGTCAAGATTCCCGCCGGGGTCGATGACGGCACCCGCATTCGCGTCGCCGGCGAGGGCGAGGCGGGCCAGCGCGGGGCCGGACCGGGCGACCTTTATATCTTCGTGGCATTGAAGCCGCATGCGATCTTCAAGCGCGAGAACACGACGCTGTTCGCGCAGGTACCGATCTCGATCACGACGGCGGCGCTCGGCGGCGAGATCGAGGTGCCGGGGCTCGACAAGCTGCCCGCGACGATCAAGGTGCCGGCGGGGACGCAGAGCGGCAAGCAGCTTCGCGTTCGCGGGCGCGGCATGCCGGCCCTGTCGAGCAATGGGCGCAGCAACGGCTTCGGCGACCTCGTCATCCAGCTCGACGTCGAGACCCCGGTCAAGATGTCGAAGCGCCAGCGCGAGCTGATGGAGGAGTTTCAGGCGCTCGAGGCGGGCGAGGACGGGCGCAACTTCCCCGCCCAGTCGGGCTTCTTCGCCAAGCTCAAGGACGTGTGGAGCGAGCTGACCGATTAAGTCGCCCGCTCCGCGATCGTCCTAGCAATTGCGCTCGATCGAGTCGCCGACCACCGCGCCGACGCCGGCACCCGCCACCGTCGAGATACCGCGATCGTAGCGGCGGCTGACCGAATTGCCGATCAAGCCGCCCGCGATCGCGCCCAACACCGCGCCGCCGCCGCTCGAATGACAGCGATAGCCGTAGCCGCCGCGGTAAGCATAGGCAGCCGGGTAGCCACGATAAGCATAGGCCGGGGCATAGGCATAAGGCGCGGGGGCATAAGCATATGGCGCGTAGCCATAGCCGTACGCCGGAGCGACCACGACCGGCGGCGCATAATAGCCGCCATAATAATAGGGCCGGTAATAGGCCGGGCGATAATACGGTCGGGCATAACCGTAGCCGTAATACGCGCGACCGTAATAACCGCGACCGCCGTGCCAATAGGCATCGGCGGGCGTCGCCGCCGCCGTCGCGACCGTCGCCGCGAGCAATGCTCCGATAATCAACCGCTTCATGGCTAACTCCTTACAAACTCCGCGCATCGTGCCGGTGGACGCATCGTTCACACCCACTTCACATCGCCGGTCCGATATGACGCAACCCGCGTGAACCATGTCTGAACTGGTTTCGGGGCGGAACAATCCAGTCGTTCGACCCTTGTGCGTAACGACTTCGGGCCTGCAGAAGGAACTTTCATGCGCACATTCGTGACTCTCGCCGTTGCCGTCGCGGCGCTGGCGTCGACCTCGGTCGAAGCCCGCCGCCATTACTACAACGGTCACCGCAGCCACACGCAGTGCCGCACCGACAAGCGCAACGCCGGACATCAGGGCATCGCGATCGGCGCGGTCGCCGGCGGTGCCGGCACCGCACTGCTCGGCGGCGGGGTCGGCGGTGCGCTCCTCGGCGCGGCGGCGGGCGGTGCCGCGGGCAGCGTCATCGGACGCGGCACCGAGCATTGTGCCGACCGCTACCACGCGCATTAAAACAACAGCTTATCGCCGCCGTGCTCCACCGGGCGCGGCGGCGTCTTCCTCGAACAGCTGGGCGAGCTGC
>CAXTPH010000310.1:0-2973 GCA_964245955.1 uncultured Sphingomonadaceae bacterium
GCACCGACTGCCCGCGCCGCCCGCGCCAGACCGACGGCATCGCGGTTCGCGGTCAGCGCGTGGACCCGCCATGCGTCCGGCGCACGCCCGATCAGGTCGAGCGTCGACGCGCCGACCGAACCGGTCGCGCCGAGCACCGTGATGCCGCGACGGCTCATCGCGCGATCCCACTAACGGCGACGAGCGCGGCGGCAACGACCGCGACCGGCACGAGCCCGTCGATCCGATCCATCACGCCGCCGTGGCCGGGCAGCAGCGTTCCCGAGTCCTTGACCCCGGCGCGGCGCTTCAGCCAACTTTCGAACAGGTCGCCGCCGATCGCGACGACGGCAAGCATGGCGGCGATCAGCGCGAAGACGAGCGCGGTCATGACGTATTGCGTGTCGCCTTCGACCCTGGGACGGAATGCCAGCGGCAGGAAGGCGCCAACCAGCGTCGCTGCCAGGACCCCTCCGGCAACGCCTGCCCAGGTCTTATTGGGACTGATCGATGGTGCGAACTTCGGCCCGCCGATGGCGCGCCCCGTAAAATATGCGCCAATGTCGGTCGCCCAAACGATCGCCAGAACGATGAACGTCAACCCGACCCCCTCGTTCGGCAGGCCGCGCAGCCAGATCAGCGCGATCATCGGCAAGCCGCAATAAAGCAGCCCCGCCGCCAACCAGAAGGCGCGTGCGCGGTCGAAACCACGAATGAACAATCCGAGGATCCCGGCGCCTGCAGCAAGGACGATGACCGCGTCGACCGATGACTGGATGGTGGCGACCCCGCCGACGAAGGCGAGCACGACCAGCCCCGCAAGTCGGAAACCGCGCGCGATGCCGTGCATGACCGACCATTCCGCATTCATCAGTAACGCTGCTGCCGTGACGAGCGCGGTGTACGCCGGGCTGCCATACCAGACCGCCGCGCACGCGATCGCGATCATGAACACGCCGACGACGACGCGTGTTGCCAGCGTACTGCTTGCGAGACCCACTTCAGCGACCGCCATAGCGTCGGTCTCGTGTGCCGAAGGCAGCGACCGCCGCGGTTAGCGACGCGGCGTTGAAGTCCGGCCACAATTCGTCGGTGAATACCAATTCCGCATACGCCGCTTGCCACAGCAGAAAATTCGATAGCCGCTGTTCGCCGCTTGTGCGGATCACGAGATCAGGCGGCGGCAGATCCGCGGTATCGAGCCTCGCCTCGATCGCGGCAGCGTCAATCGTAGCGGGATCGAGCGAGCCTTCGTGGGCAGCCACGACCAGCTTGCGAACGACCCGGGTCAGTTCGTCGTGCGAGCCGTAATTGAGCGCGAGGACCAAGGTCATCTTGCGATTGTCCCGGGTCAGCTCGCCCGCCTGCGCGAGCAGGGCTACGAGTTCGTCACCAAGGCCGGTCAGGTCACCGATGAACCGGAGGCGGATGCCGTTGCGGTGCAGCTCGGCAATCTCGGTCCGGAGATAGTGGCGAAGCAAACCCATGAGATCGCTGACCTCGTCGGCCGGCCGCCGCCAGTTCTCGCTGGAAAAAGCGTAGAGCGTCAGGACTTCGATGCCGAGCGTCGGTGCCGTCTCGACCGCTCGCCGAACGGCCTCGACGCCTTTGCGATGTCCGGCAAGACGCGGCAGATGCCGCTTCTTTGCCCAGCGCCCATTGCCGTCCATGATGATCGCGACGTGACGCAGCGGCACGCCGGTTGGACCGACCGCTGCCACCGTATCGCGACTGGCCGGACGCAAACTCACTTGCCGAGAATTTCCTTTTCCTTCGCGCTCGATGCCGCGTCCATCTCGGCCGTGATCTTGTCGGTGATCTTCTGCACCTCGGTTTCGAGCTTTTTCTGCTCGTCCTGGCTGATATCGCCTTTCTTCCCGGCCGCCTTGAGGCCTTCCATGCCATCGCGACGGACGTTGCGGACGGCGATCTTGGCCTTTTCCGAATATTGCGACGCGAGCTTGGCGAGTTCCTTCCGGCGCTCCTCGGTCAGGTCGGGGATCGGCAGCCGCAGCGTTTGCCCGTCGGTGATCGGGTTGAGCCCAAGACCCGCCGAGCGGATCGCCTTCTCGACCATCTGGACGTTCGACTTGTCCCAGATCTGGACCGACAGCATTCGCGGTTCGGGCGCGGTGACCGTCGCCACCTGCGACAGCGCCATGTTCGATCCGTAGACCTCGACCGTCACACGGTCGAGCAGCGACGTTGAGGCCCGCCCGGTACGGAGCCCGGCGAGGTCGGACCTCAGCGCGTCAACCGCCGAGTTCATCCGCCGCTCGAGGTCGGCCTTGTGCACCACTGCATCGAAGATCGCCATTGTCCTATCCTTCCCCGCCCACCGTCGTCGACACACCTTCACCCGCCAGAACCGCCGTCAGGCTGCCCTCGGCGCGGATATTGAAGACGACGATCGGAATATCATTGTCGCGGCACAGCGCGACCGCGCTTGCATCCATAACCTTAAGATCGTCTGCGAGTACTTTGGAAAAGCTCAATGTTTCGTATCGATTGGCGGTTGCAACGCGCTTCGGATCGGCGTCGTACACGCCATCGACGCTCGTTCCCTTAAACAGAGCATCGCAATTCATTTCGGCGGCACGCAGCGCGGCCGCGGTGTCGGTGGTAAAGAACGGGTTGCCGGTGCCGGCGGCAAAGATCACCACCCGCCCCTTCTCGATGTGCCGTTCCGCGCGCCGCCGAATATACGGTTCGCACACGCTCGCCATCGGGATGGCCGACTGGACGCGGGTGTCGACGCCTGCTTGTTCGAGGGCATTTTGCACCGCCAGGGCGTTCATTACGGTCGCCAGCATCCCCATATAGTCGGCACTGGCGCGATCGAAGCCCTTCGCTGCCGCCGCCAGACCGCGGAAGATATTGCCACCGCCGACCACGAGGCACAGTTCATAGCCGGCATCGCGGGCACGCTTAACCTCGACTGCGATGCGCGCGGTCTCGGCAGGGTCGATGCCGTACTGGCCCGACCCCATCAGC
>CAXTPH010000311.1:0-2969 GCA_964245955.1 uncultured Sphingomonadaceae bacterium
CGAGGAACGGCGCGTTGACCATGTTGACGGTGTCCGAATGGACCCGCATCAGCCCGGCGAGCACCGCGGCGGTGATCGGCTTGAGGTTGAGCTCGGCCGCCGCGCCCTCGACCTCGATCGTCACCCCCGCGATGCCGTCGCTGACGAGCTGCCCGGCGAGCGAGCCGAGCTGTTCGGCGAGCGCCATGTACGGGCGCAGCCGCGGGGCTTCCTCGGCCGACAGCGAGGGGACGTTGAGCGCGTTGGTGACGCCGCCCGCCAGCAGGAAGTCGCTCATCTGCTCGGCGACCTGGATCGCGACGTTGACCTGCGCCTCGTCGGTCGACGCGCCGAGGTGCGGGGTCGAGATGAAGTTCGGCGTCCCGAACAGCGGCGACGCCTTCGCCGGCTCGGTCGCGAAGACGTCGAGCGCCGCCCCGCCGATGTGACCCGAGTCGAGCCCGGCCTTGAGCGCGACCTCGTCGATCAGCCCGCCGCGCGCGCAGTTGATAATCCGTACCCCCGGCTTGGTCTTGGCCAGCGCGTCGGCCGACAGGATGTTGCGCGTCGAGTCGGTCAGCGGCGTGTGCAGCGTGATGACGTCGGCGCGAGCCAGCAGGTCGTCGAGCGTGACCTTCTCGATGCCGAGGTCCTGCGCGCGTTCGGGGGTCAGGAACGGATCGAAGGCGATGACCTTCATCTTGAGGCCGAGCGCGCGGTCGGCGACGATCGAGCCGATATTGCCCGCGCCGATCAGCCCGAGCGTCTTCGCGGTCAGCTCGACCCCCATGAAGCGATTCTTCTCCCACTTGCCCGCCTGGGTCGAGGCGTCGGCCTCGGGCAGCTGGCGGGCGAGCGCGAACATCAGCGCGATCGCGTGCTCGGCGGTGGTGATCGAATTGCCGAACGGCGTGTTCATCACGACGATGCCCTTCGCCGACGCGACGGGGATATCGATGTTGTCGACGCCGATGCCAGCGCGGCCGATGACCTTCATGTTGGTCGCGGCGGCGAGGACGTCCTTGGTCGCCTTGGTCGACGAGCGGACGGCGAGGCCATCGTAGTTGCCGATGATCTTGATCAGCTCGTCCTTCGACAGGCCGGTGATCTCGTCGAAGTCGACTCCGCGGGCGCGGAAGATCTCGGCGGCCTTGGGGGACATTTCGTCGGCGATGAGGACTTTGGGCATGGGGGTTCCGATCGTGGTCGTCGGCGCGCGGCGCTCGGACGAGGGGAGGGAATTAGGCGGCGGTGACCTGCGCGTGCGCCCAGTCGAGCCACGGGCCGAGCGCGACGATGTCGGCGGTGTCGACCGTCGCCCCGCACCAGATCCGCAGCCCGGGAGGGGCGTCGCGGTAGCCGCCGATGTCGAAGGCGACGCCTTCCTTCTCGAGCAGCGACGCGATTTGCTTCGGCACGTCGGGCGACGCGCCAGGGAGCGACAGGCAGACGCTGGTGTTCGACCGCGTTCCCGGTTCGACCGCGAGGTGCGCGACCCATGGCGTTGCCTCGACCCAACGGTCGAGCGCGGCGGCGTTGCCATCGGCGCGGGCGTAGAGTTCCTGCAAGCCGCCGATCGACTTCGCCCAGGTCAGCGCGTCGATATAATCCTCGACCGCGAGCATCGACGGGGTGTTGATCGTCTCGCCCTCGAAGATGCCGGCGATGAGCTTGCCCTTCGACGTCAGGCAGAAGATCTTCGGCAGCGGCCACGCGGGGGTGTAGCTTTCCAGGCGCTCGACCGCGCGCGGGCCGAGGATGAGGACGCCGTGACCGCCCTCGCCGCCGAGCACCTTCTGCCAGCTGTAGGTGACGACATCGAGCTTCGCCCACGGCAGCTCCTGCGCGAACACCGCGCTCGTCGCGTCGCAGAGCATCAGGCCCTCGCGGTCGTCGCGGATCCAGTCGCCGTTGGCGACGCGGACGCCCGAGGTCGTGCCGTTCCACGTGAAACAGACGTCGTGCGATTGCGGCACGCGGGTCAGGTCGGGGAGCGCGCCGTAGTCGGCGTTGACGACGGTGCAGTCGGCGAGCTTCAATTGCTTGACCGCGTCGGTCACCCAGCCTTCGCCGAAGCTCTCCCACGCCGCCATCGTCACCGGACGGGCGCCGAGCATCGTCCACATCGCCATCTCGAACGCGCCGGTGTCGGAGGCAGGAACGATGCCGATCAAATGGGTGTCGGGGACCTGCAGGACCTCGCGCGTCAAATCGATTGCGAGCTTGAGGCGCGCCTTGCCGAGTCTCGACCGGTGCGAGCGGCCGAGGACGTCGGTCTGGAGTTGGTCGGGGGTCCATCCGGGGCGCTTGGCACACGGGCCGGACGAGAAGGTCGCACGCGCAGGGCGCGTGTTTGGTCGGTCAGTCATGGTCTCTCCTCACAGAGAGCGCGCGCCGCGTTGGGACGGCGTGGCCCGCCGCCGTGAGTAGAGAAGCCGCCGTTTCAGTCAAGCGGATTGCGACGGAGACGAATCGATACGATAGCTTCATGAGCTCGCCGACCCGAAAGGAGCCTTATGCGACCGACCCACCTGACCCTCGCCGCGTTGTTTCTGGCCGCCGCTCCACTCGCCGCGCAGACCGGGCCAGGGGACGAGCGCAGCGCGGCGACAATCGCCGGCTCGCCGCTGCATGATTTCGGCATCAAGAAGACCAAGGTTTCGCCGGTCCTCGTCCGCGCCAGCGAGCATCCCTACGCTGTCGCCGGGCTGACGGACTGCAAGTCGATCGGTGCCGCGGTGATCGAGTTGAACATGGCGCTCGGCCGCGACGTCGATGCCGCGACCGACGGCAAGAAACCGAGCGAGGCGACCGAGCTGTCGATGGACGCGGGGCAGGACACGATCAACAGCCTGATCCCCGGGCGCTTCATCATCCGCCGTATCTCGGGCGCGGCCGATGCGCAGCGCAAGGCGCGCGCGGTGGTCTACGCCGCCTCGGTCCGGCGCGGGTTCCTGAAGGGTCTCGGTGCGGCGAAGGGCTGCAAGTGG
>CAXTPH010000312.1:0-2962 GCA_964245955.1 uncultured Sphingomonadaceae bacterium
GACATCGAGCGCAACGACCGCGCAGTACGCGACCGCGGCAGTCAGGGCGACCGCGACCGCGGACGCCACAACCGCCGGCAGCGATTCCGCCCGGCGCGCGACCCCCAGCCCGGCGAGGGCGAGCACCGTCGCGACGAATGGGATTGCCGGGATGATGTACCACGTCAGCTTGGTCGCGGCGTTCGAGTAGACAAGGACCACCCCCGCGATCTGGCACAGCCCGAACACCGCCAGCCGCCGGGCTGGACCGGCGGACAGCAGCGGCAGCGCGACCACGGCCTGCCACGCCTTGCCGGGATACGCGGCGGACATCGTCTGGGTATAGAACCAGCGCCCGCCGCGGTGCTGATCGAGGGCGACGCCGTAGCGGCCGCCGAGCTCGTTCATCGCGACGGCGGCGAGATAACCGTCCCCGGCGAGCCCGCGGATCGCATAAAAGGCTCCCCCGATTGCGGCGCCCGTGGCGGCGACGATGGCGTAGTCGACGATCTTGCGCCGCAGCGCGGGCAGGGCGAAGACCAGCGCATAGACGGCGATGCCGACGCCCGGGATGACCCCCGCCACCCCCTTCGCCAGTATCGCCAGCCCGACCAGCGTTCCCGCGCCGACGGCGAGGCGCGGGGCGGGGCCGGCGCGCTCGATCAGCGCGAATAGGGCGAAGCCGTAGGCAGTCGTAAACAGCGTGAGGATCGCGTCGTAATCGCCGGTCTGCCCGCCGTGATAGCCGTAGAAGCCCGGCGCGGCGGCGAGCAGCACCCCGGCGGCGACGCCGCAGCCGAGCGAGCCGGTGATGCGCCGCAACGCGACGACGACGACGACGACGGTCGCGCAGGCCGCGAGCGCTGCCGGCAAGCGCAGCGCGAACGCGGTTGGTCCGAGCAGCGCGATCGACCACGCCATCAGGTTGATCGCCAGCGGCGGCTTGGTGTTCCACAGGTCGGGGTGAAAGCCATAGGTCGTGACCAGCCGGTGGCCACTGAGCATCATCTCGATCGCATTCACCGCGAGCCGCGACTCGTCCCATTCCTGCAAGGCACCACGGCCGACATCGCCGAGCTGCCATGCGAGCAGTGCGACGACCAACAGGACGAGGACGGCCCCGGTCATGAACCGGCTTTCCGTGACCGCGGGGGTGGGGGGCATGGCGTTCCTGGCGCGGCGGCGGAGCGGCCGAGGTCTAGCTGTGCAGTGCAACAAAGTCACGCGCCGGCCGGGGTTGGCGCCGTGACAAGCCGCCTTGTCCGCCCTATACCGTTCGGGCGATAGCGGGGATCGCGCCCAGCCGGAGAGACATGATGGACCGGTTCGACGACAGCCAAGCCGAGTGACGCTGCGTCCCGCGCCGTCGCTCGATATCGTCGTCCCGTGCTTCAACGAGGAGGCGGTGCTGCCCGAGACCGCGCGGCAGCTGACTGCGTTGCTCGATGCGCTCCAGGCTGCGGGCAGCGTGACGTCGGCCGAGGTCCACTTCGTCGACGACGGCTCACGCGACCGGACCTGGGCGATCGTCGAGGGCTTGCACGCCGCCGATCCGCGGCTTGGTGGGATCAAGCTGTCGCGCAATCGCGGGCACCAGAACGCGCTGATGGCGGGGCTCGGCGCGTCGACCGCCGATATCGTCGTGTCGATCGATGCCGACCTGCAGGACGATCCGGCGATCATCGCCGATATGGTCGACGCCTACCGCGGCGGCGCGGAGATCGTCCTCGGCGTGCGCAGCGACCGCGGCACCGACAGCGCGTTCAAGCGCGTCACAGGGCAGGGGTTCTACCGCTTCTTGAAGGCGATGGGTGTCGAGATCGTCTACGACCATGCCGACTACCGGCTGATGAGCCGCCGCGCGTTGGCGGCGCTCGCGCAATATACCGAGACCAACCTGTTCCTGCGCGCGCTCATCCCGCAGCTTGGCTTCACCGTCGCGACGGTGCCGTACCGCCGGGCCGAACGCTTCGCCGGCGAGTCGAAATATCCGCTGCGCAAGATGCTCGCCTTCGCGCTCGACGGGGTGACGTCGTTCTCGACGCGCCCGCTGCGCCTGATCACCCTGCTCGGTTTCCTCGTCTCGAGCGTGTCGTTCGCGCTCGGTCTCTGGGCCCTGTCGATCGCGGTCTTCACCGACCGCGGGGTTCCCGGCTGGGCGTCGACTGTGGTGCCGATCTACCTGATCTGCGGGGTGCAGCTGCTCTGCATCGGCATCATCGGCGAATATGTCGGCAAGATCTATTTCGAGACCAAGCGCCGCCCGCGCTTCATCATCGATCGGATGCTGGGGGACGACGAAGGAGTTTCGGCGCCGGCGCGGGCACCCGCGATCCACACGATGGCTGACTGAGCTATCGGGCTAAGGTGACAGACGTTACACTATTCGCGTAGCGAAAGTTTCTCGCCGTCGCCACTGAGTGAAAGATTGTTGCGCTTTTTAGTTTCGATGCGACTACCCGATGATGAGAAAAACACCCTCCCGCCGCCCGCTGGCGCCTCGACCCGAGCGATCATAAGCGATCACCGCTCGTGTAGGACAGCCCGCTTACGCCGACCGCAGCACCCAGTCGTAGTCGAGCGGGGTGACGACAGCGGTATAGCGTTCGTGCTCGACGCGCTTGACCGTCGCGAACATGTCGACCGCTTCCGCGCCAAGGTAATCGGCGAGCACCTCCGACCGGGCGAACCGCTCGATCGCATAGGCCCAGTCGGTCGGCAGCCGCTCGCCGGTCTCGCCATAGCCGTCGCCCGCGATCGGCGGCCCCGGATCGGCGCGGCGGGTCAGCCCGTCGTGCATGCCGGCGAGGACGGCGGCGACCGCGAGGTACGGGTTGGCGTCGGCCCCGGCGACGCGATGTTCGACATGGCGGCTCGCGGGTGGCCCGGCGGGGATCCGCAGCGGGACGGTCCGGTTGTTGAGCCCCCAGCCGGCGCGGACCGGAGCATAGCTGTTGCGGCGGAAGCGGCGGTAGCTGTTCGC
>CAXTPH010000313.1:0-2956 GCA_964245955.1 uncultured Sphingomonadaceae bacterium
CTGACGAGCTTCTATTCGTGGCGGCTGGCGTTCCTGACCTTCTTCGGAGAACCGCGCTGGGCGGGCAGCGAACACATCGCCCACGCGACGCATGACGCCGACCATGCGCACGATACTGAGGGCACGAACGACAGCGTCGGCATGGAGCACGACCATGCCCCGGTCCACGAACAGGTGCCGACCGGCACCGGCGGTTATCACCCGCACGAGAGCCCGTGGACGATGCTGCTGCCGCTCGCCGTGCTCAGCATCGGCGCGCTGTTCGCCGGGTTCGTCTTCCACAACGCGTTCCTCTCGCCCGAGGGCGGCGCGGCGTTCTGGCAAGGGTCAGCGACATTCAACGCGCATCTCGCCGAGGCGACCGAGCATCTGCCGGCGTGGGTCGTCTGGACCCCGGGTGTAATGTTCTTCCTCGGCCTGGGTTTGGCGGCGCAATATTATCTGCGCGATCGCGACGGTCCGGCGCGTTTCGTCGACGCGTTCGGCGGGCTGTACGCCTTCCTCGTCCACAAATGGTATTTCGACGAATTGTATAATCTCGTGTTCGTCCGCGGCGCATTCTTCTTCGGGCGGCTGTTCTGGAAGCGCGGTGACGCCGGCCTTATCGATCGCTTCGGCCCCGACGGCGTCGCCGCGGCGGTATCGGGGTCGGCGTCGGTCGCGAAGCGATTCCAGTCGGGGTATCTCTATACCTACGCGCTGATGATGCTCATCGGCGTCGCGGCGGCGGCGACGTGGTTCGTGCCGCGGGTGTTCGAGTGAGCTTCCCGATCCTTTCGGTCATCGTCCTGCTGCCGCTCGTCGCCGCCTTCTGGGTGCTGCTCGCGCCAGGGGCGGAGGATGCGCGGGCGGCGAACGCGCGTATCACCGCGCTCGTCGTGACGCTGATCGAGCTCGCGCTCGGCGTCGCGTTGTGGGTCAGCTTCGATACCTCGACCGCGGCGTTCCAGTTCGTCGAGCGGGTCGACCTGTTCGCGCCGTTCCTATCGTGGCACCTCGGCATCGACGGCATCGCGCTGATGCTGATCGTGCTGTCGACCTTCCTGATGCCGTTCTGCATCCTCGCGTCGTGGGACTCGATCCAGAAGCGCGTGCCCGAATATATGGCGGCGTTCCTGCTGATGGAGACGCTGATGATCGGCGTCTTCGCATCGCTCGACCTGTTCCTGTTCTACGTCTTCTTCGAAGGCGGGCTGATCCCGATGTACCTGATTATCGGCATCTGGGGCGGCGCGCGGCGGATCTACGCGAGCTACAAGTTCTTCCTCTACACGCTGCTCGGGTCGGTGCTGATGCTGTTGGCGATGATCTACATGGTCAGCGTCGCGCACACGACCGACATCCCGACGCTGCTCGTGTTCAATTTCGATCCGGCCGTGCAGACGTGGCTGTGGCTCGCCTTCTTCGCCTCGTTCGCGGTCAAGATGCCGATGTGGCCGGTGCACACCTGGCTGCCCGACGCGCACGTCGAGGCACCGACGGCGGGGTCGGTGATCCTCGCCGGCGTCCTGCTCAAAATGGGCGGCTACGGCTTCGTCCGTTTCTCGCTGCCGATGTTCCCCGATGCGAGCGTCGAGCTGACGTGGCTGGTCGCGGTGCTGTCGGTCGTCGCGGTGATCTACACGTCGCTCGTCGCGCTCGTGCAGTCGGACATGAAGAAGCTGATCGCCTATTCGTCGATCGCGCACATGGCGTTCGTCACCGCCGGGCTGTTCGTCTTCAATACGCAGGGGCTCGAGGGGTCGCTGATCATGATGCTCAGCCACGGCCTCGTCTCGGGGGCCTTGTTCCTCTGCGTTGGCGTGATCTACGACCGCCTCCACACCCGCGAGATCGCGCGCTACGGCGGCCTCGCCAACAACATGCCGCGTTACGCCTTATTCTTCATGCTCTTCACGATGGCGTCGGTCGGCCTGCCGGCGACAAGCGGCTTCGTCGCCGAGTTCCTCGTCCTGCTCGGCACCTTCGCCGCGTCGACGTGGCTCGCGCTCGGCATGACGACTGGGATCATCTTCGGCGCGGCGTATATGCTCTATCTTTATCGCCGGGTGATCTTTGGGACGCAGGACAATCCCGAGGTGCTGGCGATGACCGACCTCAATCCTCGCGAGATCATCACGCTCGTGCCGATCGCCGCCGCGGTGTTGTGGATGGGCATCTACCCGACGAGCTTCCTCGTGCCGCTCCACGCGCCCGTGGCGAACCTGCTCGCGCGCCTCCACCATGCCGCGCCGCCGGTGCAGCACGTGACGATGGCGAAGGCCAAGTGATGCAGACGCTCGCGCAATCGGTCCATCTCGCGTCGGTCGAGACGATCCTCGCCGCCGGGGCGCTCGTCATGCTCATGCTCGGCGTTTTCCGCGGCGACCGCAGCCTGACGCCGCTGACGTGGGGGTCGGTCGCGATCCTCGCGCTCGCCGGGGTCCATCTCGGCATCGTTCCCGCCGCCGGCGCGACCGCTTTCGGCGGGCTGTATCTCGCCGACGGTTTCTCGACCTTCCTCAAGGTGGTGATCCTCGCCGCGACGGCGGTGTCGATGGTGCTCGCCTTGCCGTACCTCCGGCAGTCGGCGACGGGGCGGTTCGAATATCCGGTTCTGCTCCTGCTGTCGGCGCTCGGCATGTGCATAATGGTCAGCGCGAACGACCTGCTGACGCTCTACGTCGGCCTCGAACTGCAGAGCCTCGCGGCGTACGTCCTCGCCGCGTTCCACCGCAACGAGGCGAAGTCGAGCGAGGCGGGGCTCAAATATTTCGTCCTCGGCGCGCTCGCGAGCGGCATCCTGCTGTACGGCATCAGCCTCATCTACGGCTTCACGGGCACCACGAGCTTCCCCGCGCTGCACGCCTATGTGCGCGGGCATATTGCGGCCGACATCGGCGTCCTGTTTGGGCTGGTATTCGTCCTGTCGGGCCTCGCCTTCAAGATCTCGGCGGTGCCGTTCCACATGTGGACC
>CAXTPH010000314.1:0-2944 GCA_964245955.1 uncultured Sphingomonadaceae bacterium
CACGACTTCCACGGGACCGACGTGCTCAACGCGCATCTCGACACCGCCTTTGCCGCCGCCTGCGCACGGTTGGCGGCGAGCGACTTCGACGTCGTCCACAACAACAGCCTCCACCGCTTCCCGCCGCAACTGGCGCGCTCGGCGGGGATCGCGATGGTCACGACGCTGCACGTGCCGCCGTTCGTCGGGTTGACCGGCGCGGTCCGCGCCGCCGCGGTGCCGTGGAGCCGCTTCACCGTCCCGTCGGCGCGCCAGCGCGCGGCGTGGTGGCCCAACGGCGCCCCCGCCGAGGCGACGATCGTGCCCAACGGGATCGACCTCGCCCACTGGCGCTTCAGCGCGGCCAGTGACGGCGGGGCGCTCTGGCTCGGCCGGATCACGCCGAACAAGGGCACGCATCTCGCGGCGGCGGCGGCAGCGCTGGCGGGGGTGCGGCTGACGATCTGCGGCGCAATCGAGCATCGCGACTATTTCGAGACCGAGGTGCGCCCGCGGTTGACCGACCGCATCACCTATGGCGGACAACTCGACGGCCACGCCCTTGCCGAGCGCGTCGGCCGGGCGGCGGTCCTGCTGTTCACCCCGCTATGGGACGAGCCGTTCGGGCTCGTCGCGGTCGAGGCGATGGCGTGCGGGGTGCCGGTCGCCGCGATCGACCGCGGCGCGGCGCGCGAGGTGATCGGCGACGCCGGCCGCTTCGCCGCCGCCGATCCGGCGAGTCTCGCGGCGGCGCTTAAGGATGCGATGACGATCCCCCGCGCGATCCCCCGGGCGCGTGTCGAGCGGCTGTTCACAATCGAGCGGATGATCGACCGCTACGAGCGGCTGTACGAGGCGGCGATCCGCGCGCGTCCGGCCGACACGCGGCCCCGCGGCTACGCCGCCGCCGGGTCCGCCTAAACGAGCCGCGGGGGCGTCCGCCCCGATCGACTGCGCGCGGCGCACCTATCCGCTGTTGCGCAGTCCCGCGGCGATGCCGTTGATCGTCAGATGAATGCCCTCGGCGATGCGCGGATCGGTGTCGCCTTCGCGCCGCCGCCGGATCAGGTCGATCTGGAGCTCGTTCAACGGGTCGATGTACGGCAGCCGGACCCGGACCGACCGCGCGAGCCCGGGCTGGCGGTCGAGCAGTTCGGCCTGTCCCGTCACGTCGAGCAGCGCGTCGCGCGTCCGCGTCCAGCCGGCCGCGATCCGCCCGAACACAGTGTCGCGCAGGCCGACGTCGGGGACCAGTGTCGCATAGCGGCCGGCGATCCCCATGTTCGACTTCGCCAGCACCATCTCGAGGTTCGACAGCGTCGCGGCGAGGAACGGCCACGCAGCGACCATCTCGGCGAGCAGCCCGCGGTCCTCGAACGCGGCGAAGGCGTGGCCCGCGCCGTACCACCCGGGCAGCATGATCCGCGCCTGCGCCCAGCTGAAGACCCAGGGGATCGCGCGCAGATCCTCGATCCGGTCCGACTTGGTCCGCGACGCGGGCCGCGAGCCGATGTTCAGCTCGGCGATCTCGGTGATCGGCGTCGCGGCGCGGAAGAAGGCGTTGAATCCGGCGGTGCCGTAGACGAGGTCGCGGTATTCGGCGTTCGCCGCCGCGCTGAGCGATGCCATGCCCACGCGGAAGCGGGCGAAGTCGGCGGGGGCGAGCTTCGGCGGCTCGAGACTGGCGAGAACGGTCGCGGCGGTCATCGTTTCGAGGCTCGCGGTGGCGGCGTCGGGGGTGCCGTACTTCGACGCGATGACCTCGCCCTGCTCGGTGATGCGGATGCGGCCGGCGACGGTGCCGGTGGGCTGCGCGCGGATCGCGGCGAAGGCGGGGCCGCCGCCGCGCCCGACTGCGCCGCCGCGCCCGTGGAACAGCTGCATCTTTAGCCCGCGTGCGGCGAACACCTCGGCCAGCGCGAGCGCGCCCTCGTGGAGCGACCAGTTCGACGTCAGATAGCCGCCGTCCTTGTTCGAATCCGAATAGCCGATCATCACCTCCTGATACCCGCGCGCGGCGGCGAGCGCGGCGGCCTTCGGGCGGTCGAGATAGTCGGCCATGACCTGCGGCGCAGCCTCGAGGTCGGGGATCGTCTCGAACAGCGGCACCGCCATGATCGGGCAGTGCGGCGGGTCGCCGGGGATGTAGAGCCCGGCCTCCTTGAGCAGGACATAGACTTCGAGCAGGTTGGCGACCCCGCTCGTCTTCGACACGATGTACGCGCGGATCACGTCGGGGCCGAAGGCGGCGTGCGCGGCGGCGGCGGCGCGGGCGACGGCGAGCTCGCTCAGCGTCTCGTCGCTGTACGTCGCGAATTCGTTGACGAGCAGCCGCGGGCTGGCGAGTTCGGTGCCGAGCAGCGCGACACGCGCGGCGTCGTCCATCGCTTCATAGTCGCCCGGCACGCCCGCGACGCGGAGCAGTTCGGCGACGACGCGGGCGTGGACGTCGGCGTTCTGGCGCAGGTCGAGCGTCGCCAGATGGAAGCCAAAGATGCCAACCGCGCGGCACAGCCGGTCGAGCCGGCCGCCCGCGAGCACCGCACCGCCGTGCGCGGTCAGCGAGCCGGCGATCGTCGCGAGGTCGGCCTGCAGGTCGGCGGCGCGGGGGTAGGCGACCGCGGCGACGATGCCGGGCCGCCGCGCGGCATGGCCCGCGAGCGCGGCGAAGCTTTCGGCGGTGCGGGCATAGACCCCCGACAGGGCGCGGCGGTACGGCTCGTCAGCACGGCTCGGCGAGGTGTCGCCGCTCGCCTTGGCGAGCGCGATGAGCGCGGGCGTCACCGCGACGTTCGCCGCCGACATCGACAGTTCGGCGCCGAGCGCGTCGAGTTCGTCGAGGTAATGGCCGACGATGACCTCGGCGGCCTTCGCCAGCGCCAATTCGAGCGTCGCGGCGTTGACGTTGGGGTTGCCGTCGCGGTCACCGCCGATCCAGCTGCCGGGGCGCAGGAACGGTGGCAGC
>CAXTPH010000315.1:0-2942 GCA_964245955.1 uncultured Sphingomonadaceae bacterium
GCCAGATTGTCTATTCACATAATTTGACTGCTCGTCGGTTCCGACGTGGTAAAGAGGCGAGATCATCACCCGCCCGATGCCGAGCGCGGCGGCAACGAGGCACGCGTGCTGCCCGGCGGCGCCGCCCATGCAGACGAGGGTGTAGTCGGTGACGTCGTGGCCGCGCTCGATCGACACGCTGCGGATCGCCCGCGCCATCGTCGCCACCGCGATGTCGACCAAGCCGCCCGCGAGCGTCATCGGCGCGATGCCGGTCTCGGCGCTCAGCGCGTCGAACTTGGCGACGACGGTCGCATGGTCGAGCGGCTGGTCGCCGTCGGGGCCGAACACCGCCGGGAAATGGTCGGGCTGGATCTTGCCGAGCAGGACGTTGGCGTCGGTCACCGTCAGCGGGCCGCCGCCGCGGTACGCCGCCGGTCCGGGCACCGCGCCGGCGCTTTCGGGTCCGACGCGCAGCCGCGTCCCGTCCCAGCGGCAGATCGAGCCGCCACCCGCCGCGACGGTGTCTATCGCCAGCATCGGCACGCGGATGCGGACCCCGGCGACCAGCGCCTCGCTGCTGCGCTCGAGCGCTCCAGCGTAGTGCGACACGTCGGTTGAAGTCCCGCCCATGTCGAAGCCGATCAGCCGGTCGTAGCCGGCGGCGCGCGCGGTCGCGACCATGCCGACGATGCCACCCGCCGGGCCCGACAGGATCGCATCCTTGCCGCGGAAGTCGCGCGCCGCGACGAGCCCGCCGTTCGATTGCATGAACAGCAGCGGCGTTTCGCCCAGCGCGGAGCCGACCCGGTCGACGTAGCGGCGCAGCACCGGCGACAGATACGCATCGACCACGGTCGTGTCGCCGCGGGGCACGAGCTTGATCAGCGCGGCGACGTCGTGGCTGACCGACACCTGGGTGAAGCCGACCGCGCGCGCGAGGTCGGCGACGGCATTTTCGTGCGCCGGGAAACGATAGCCGTGCATCAGCACGATCGCAACCGCGCGGTAACCGTCGGCAAAAGCCGCCGTCAGCGCGGCGCACGCCGCCGCCTCGTCGAGCGGACGCCGCACCGCGCCCTCGGCGGTGACCCGCTCGTCGATCTCGATGACCGCCCCGTAGAGCGGCGCGGGCAGGACGATCTCGCGGTCGAACAGCCGCGGCCGCGCCTGATGACCGATCCGCAGCGCATCGCCGAAACCGCGCGTGATCACGAGCACGACCGGTTCGCCGGCGCGGGTCAGCAGCGCGTTGGTCGCGACCGTCGTCCCCATCCGCACCGCGTCGACCGGCTCGCCGCGCGCGAGCTGCGCGATCCCCTCGACCGCGGCATCGGCATAGCCCGGCGCCGCCGACAGAAGCTTAAGCGTCGCCATCCCGCCATCGGGTCGCCGCGCGACGATATCGGTGAAGGTACCACCACGGTCGATCGAGAAATTCCAGCCCATCGCCTTGGCCTAGCCGAGAAGCGCCTGGCGATGAACCCGCCGATTGCGGCGTGAATTTGAAGAAGCGGTACGAGGTTGTTGCAGAACAGTGACAGTTGGCTGCCAAAGGGTGCGGTGCAGCATTCGAAACGTTGCCCTCGCCGCTTGGAGCAACCTACCATGTTATCTTCGAGTGACGGGGGTACGCGATGTCGATCAAATCGGTGATGCTTGGTGGGGTCGTCATCGCGGCCTTGTTCGACGGCGGCGCGGCGCTCGCGCAGGCGGTCACCGCTGGTCCCGCGGCGGTCGCCGACGCGACGGCTCCGGGTGACGAGATCATCGTCACCGGTTCGCGCATCCGCCGCGATCCGCTTAATCAGGATTCGCCGGTCGTCGTCCTCGACGCGGCGTCGATCCAGCAGACCGGCCTGTCGGCGATTGCCGACGTCCTCCAGCGCCTGCCGAGTGCGAGCGGCGGGTTGAACTCAAAGGTCAACAACAGCGGCAACATCGGCAACCCGCCCGATGGCGGCGGCGTCGGTGCCGGATCGGCCGAAATCGACCTGCGCTACCTCGGCGCGAAGCGGACGCTGGTGCTCGTCGACGGCCTGCGCTTCGTCAACGGCGCGAGCGCAAGCGGCATCCCCTCGACGGTCGACCTCAACTCGATCCCGGTCAGCTCGATCGAGCGCATCGAGGTGCTCCAGTCGGGCCAGTCGCCGCTGTACGGGTCCGACGCGCTCGCCGGCGTCGTCAACATCATCACCAAGGTCAGCCAGGAAGGCCTCGCCGCGTCGGCGCAGTTCGGCACCTTCCGCCAGGGCGACGGCCACACCCAGGACTATAATGCCAGCTACGGCATCAAGCTGCCGACGACCAACATCGTCTTCGGCGGCAGCTATGTGAAGCAGGAGGCGGTCCGCACCGCCAACCGCGCCGGGTCGCAGTTCCCCAACCCCGGCCAGACGAGCTGTGCCAATGGCGGCGGTGGTTGCAGCAGCGCTACTCTCAATGGATATGTCGATCTGCGGCGAGCCGACTATAATGGCGATGGGCTGGTCGATGGCGGCGACACGATAACGGTCAAGGCACCGGTTGCGGGACGGCCGCGTTTCGACCCTGCCAACCCCCTCGGGGCATCGAGCGACTTCAAGCTGCTAACGGTCGCGGACCGTTTCAACTTCTCGCCGTTCAACTATTTCCTGACGCCGTCGGAGCGCTACGGCGGCTTCCTCAGCGTCAAGCAGGAGCTGGGATCGAACGTCAATTTCCGGGTCAAGGCCGAATATAACCGACGCAATTCGCAAAACCAGGCGGCGTTCCTGCCGCTGTTCATCGGTCCCGACGCCGGCAACGGCAACCTGCTCGACACGATCACGATCGACGGCACCAATCCGTACAACCCGTTCGGCACGCTGTCGGCGGCCAATCCCGGCGATCCACCGGCGAATTACTCGACGGTGCGCCGCCGCCTGATCGAGGCCGGGCAGCGGACCTATACCCAGCACGTCGACACCTATTCGCTAACCGCG
>CAXTPH010000316.1:0-2941 GCA_964245955.1 uncultured Sphingomonadaceae bacterium
GAGTTCCAGGAGGCGCACACCGTCTCGACGCTCAAGGGCGCGCCGGCGGGCTATGTCGGCTACGGCCAGGGCGGCGTCCTGACCGAGGCGGTGCGGCGGCGGCCGTACTCGATCGTCCTGCTCGACGAGGTTGAGAAGGCGCACCCCGACGTCCACGAGATGTTTTTCCAGGTGTTCGACAAGGGGTACATGGACGACAGCGAGGGGCGGTACATCGACTTCAAGAACTGCTTGATCCTGCTGACGTCGAACGCCGGGACCGAGCTGATCACCGAGCTCGGCTCCGACCCCGAGACCGCCCCCGAGCCCGAGGCGCTGGCGACGGCGCTGCGCCCCGACCTGCTCAAGGTGTTCCCGCCGGCGCTGCTCGGGCGGCTGATCGTCCTGCCGTACTTCCCGCTGTCACCCGAGATGCTCGGCGGGATCGTCCGGCTCCAGCTCAACCGCATCGTCAAGCGCGTCGCCGAGAACCACAAGATCGTGCTCAGCTACGACCAGTCGGTGATCGACCATGTCGTCAGCCGCTGCACCGAACTCGCGAGCGGCGGGCGCATGATCGACAACATCCTGACCAACGCGATGCTGCCGACGCTGTCGACCGAACTGCTCGGGCGGATGGCGGAGGGCCGCGCGGTCGCGGCGATCAACATCACGACCGCGGGCGACGAACTGGCGTACGAGTTCGTCGAGCCGGCGAACGACGATGCCCCGCCGGTGAATGTCGACCGGATGCCGGAAGAGGTGGCGGCGGAATGAGGCGGCACCGCGCCGGTGCCGACGGGTGCTGACCCAGGGCTTCAAGAACAGCTTCGCTTCGGCCGCCAAGGATCCGAAGACGGGCAAACGCGCCGACGCCCGGTGGGACGATCACGACGTCAGGATCACGACGGCGCTGCAGCTTTATGCCGACAGCATCGGCGCCCAGTTCGACGGCCACCTCACCGCCGTGGTCAAGGATGCGACCAAGACGCTCGAGGTCAAGCGGTTGACCGTGTCCTACACGTCGCCGCCATTCAATCTGATCAAGGCCATGATCTGGATCGAGAGCGGCGGGCCGGCGAACACCGCGTGGAATGGCAAGGCGATGCAGCTCGGCGTTCCCGGCGACCCGGGGCTGACGACGCTCCGCAACGGGGCCGAGGGCGCGCGACGGATATTGCCGGCGGTCGTCAAGGCGCACCTCGACGATGCGTCGATCAACCAGCCCGAGGGGAATATCCGCGCCGGCATCGGATATTATCTGACGAAACACGCGACCAAGAGCATTCCCGAGGATGCAAGCATCTTCGACTATTCGGAAGCGCTGACCGCGGGACCGCCGCCGCCGCCGCTTACCTTGGTATGGAACGCGCACCGCGACATCCTCGATACCGTCGCTCGGGCGCATCACACGACGTATGAGGTCCTCCTCTGCCTGAATAAGGCGGCGCGACCGAGCGACCTGAAGAACGGGCAGATCCTCAACTATTACCCCGCCCGGCACGGCTCGTACGTCACCGGCTTCCGCGCCTTTTCCTCGGCCAATGCGGCGGCGCTGTACAACGGCGGCGGCGACCCGAATTACGCCGAAAAGCTCGACTATGTCATGGGCATCATCTGATGCGGCCGGTGCCACGCCTTGCGGCGGTCGCGGTAATGATCGTCGGTGTGCTGACAGCGGCGGGACCGCGGCCGGCGCTCGACCTGCAGGAAGCGAGCCGGGACCGGCTCAGCCGCCTCGTCGTCGGTTCCGGACTCACCGACCCCGCGCGGCGGCTCGTCGGCGTGCAGTTCGTCTGTACGCTGACGGTCGGGCGCGAGCGCTTCGGCGTCATCGACCTGCGCGAAGTCGTCCCCAAGGCGGGGGCGCCCGGCGGCGTCAACCGCGTCGTGCTCCTCGGCGCGGCCGACCGGCTGACCGCCTCGTTCGACTACGGCATCGCCCGGCCGATCGCGTGCCGCGGCAACCGGCTGCTGCTCTTTGGCGACGCTGATCCGCGGCACGACGGCACCGGCGGCGATGTGATCGTCTATGGACCGCACGGGCGGATCGCCGATGTGCTCGCGGTCGATGCTGCCGCGCTGTGGCCCGCGTCATGACCCGTGTGCACTGGTTGAGGCGGGGGCCGCGGGGGGGCTTGATTACGCCGACTATGCGACCAGAAGTTCGCCGCGGCCGGACAGAGATGACGCGCGGGGGGGTTGTCATAGGTGGCGGCACAATCGGCGGCGCGTCGACCGGAGGCGCGCGTTGACCGCCGCCATCGTCTGGTCCGAAGGCCTGTTTCTCCGCCTGCGGCATCTGCAGGGCGCCGACTTTGCACAGACGTCGGCGCTGCACATCGCGCGCGCTGCACGGCGTTCGGGCGCGCGCGGGGCGCTGGTCGGCCTGGTGGCGCTTGGCGCGCTAGCGGCATTTGCGGGATCGGCGAGCGCCGACGAGCGCGCCCATAGGGGGCGCACAGCGCCATCGGCGACTTGCCGCGTTTCGCCCTGTCGGCATGCCGCCGGACGCGAAAGCTGCGCGACAGCGAACGGCTGGCGCAGTAACGATGGACATCCGGGGATGATTATATTGCAGCGCCATGAGTCCTAGTCCTGTCTGGTCCGAAGGCCTGTTCCTCCGTCCGCAGCATCTGCAGGGCGCGGATCTGGCGCAGACGTCGGCGCTGCACGCGCGGCTCGGCGGGGCGGCGGCGTATCCGTGGGGCTTGGTCGAACTGCAACTCGACGAAGACGCGGCGTCGGGCGCCAAGGTCGGGGTCAAGCGGCTCGTCGCGGTGATGCCCGACGGCGAGGTGGTCGACATTCCCGGAAACCTGACGCCGCCGCTCGCCTTCGACGTCGACGATCAGGTCCGCGGCGAGATCGTCTATCTGACCCTCCCCGCGCGCGCCGAGGGCGCAATCGCCTATGCCTATCCGCTGTCGCGCGACGCGAGCATCGCCCGCTATCATATCGG
>CAXTPH010000317.1:0-2938 GCA_964245955.1 uncultured Sphingomonadaceae bacterium
CGCCCAGACCAGCGCATCGGCGCGGTCGGGCGAGCGGCCCGGGCCGGCGTAGTCGCCGCCGGTGATCAGGCCGCACAATTCGTCCTCGAGCGCCGGGAAGGCGCCGACGTGGTGGACCCGCCCCGACGAGTAGAGCGACGAAACCGGCTCGGCGCGCGCAACCTTGCCGCGCGAGGCATGGACCGGCTTGACCGCGAGGCGCGCGTCGACCGTCCGCAGCACCGCCGCGACCATGTCGCCGCCGTTGTTGACCTCGACGACGATCCGGTCGGCGTCGAACAGGTCGGACGCGGCGGCGACCTCGCGCGCCCACGCCTCGGGCGTCACCTGCCGCAGCGAGCGGTCGGCGAGGACATAGCCGTGGCCATCGCTGCCGAGCCCGACGACGACGATCCCGCACGCGTCGCCGGTCGCCGACGCCGGCGGGTCGACCCCGATGACGGTGCGCGTCAGCGACGGCGCCGCGCGGACCCGGCACGCCTCGATCGTCGCGCGACTCCACAGGGCGCCGTCGAGGTCGTCGACGATCTCGCCGTGCAGCTCCTGCCGCCCGAGCCGGGTCCCGCCATAGTCGCGCACCACCGCATCGACGAACGACGGCGCGAGGTTGCGGGCATTGTCGGCGGTCCGCCCGCGCGTGACGACGACGTCGCCCGCGTCGCCCCCGCCCGCCGCCACCATCGCCTTCAGCCACGGCAGCGGGCGCGGGGTCGTCGTCAGCAGCAGCCGCGGATGCTCGCCGCGCCGCAACGTCAGCCGCAGGTTGCTCAGCGCGTCGTCGGCGCGGTCCCATTTCGCCGCCTCGTCGCCCCAGGCGAAATCGAACGCCGGCCCGCGCAAACTGTCGGGCTCGGCCGCGCCGAACAGCGTCGCGGTCGAGCCGTTGAACCATGTCAGCTGCCGCCGCGCCGGGCGGAACACCGGCCGCGCCAGCGCCACCGCGAGCACCCCGGCATCGCCCTCGACCATGACGCTGCGGGCGTCGCCGAGCGTCGCCCCGACGAGCGCGATCCGCGCCCCCCGGACGCGGCGCGCGCACGCGTCGACCCACGCCGCCCCCGCCCACGTCTTGCCAAAGCCGCGCCCGGCGAGGAGCAGCCATGTTGTCCAGTCGCCGTCGGGCGGCAGTTGCGCCGGCCGCGCGATCAGCTGCGCCGCGCCAACCAGCGCCGCCAGATACTCCGGCGAGAATTGCGCGATCGCTTCGGTCTTCGCGGCGTCGGGCAGGTCACGCAGCACATCCAGCGCCGATCGGAGATCGTCGGTCATCCGCGCTCCTTTCGGGGTCGATGTGCGTTGGGCGCGCATGAAGCTGCTCGCTGCCCTTGCCGTGCCGCTGCTCGCGGGGTCGGTCGTCGACGCCGCGACGGTCGGCGATCTGCGCGATCTGCGCCGCGTCGTGCTCGTCGCCGCGCCGTCGGCGGCGGATGCGAAGCTTCGCCGGCAACGCGCCGTCCTCGCCGGCTGGAGCCGGGGCGCGGCCGAACGCGATATCAGCGTGGTCGAAATCGGCGGCGGCGCGGTCAAAGGGGCCGACGACAGCGCGAGCTCGCTCGCGGTACGCTACGGCCTACCCGCCGGATTTGCGGTGATCCTAATCGGTAAGGACGGTCATGTCGCGCTGCGCTCGGCGACCGTCGTTACCGCGGCAAAACTCGAAGCGACGATCGACGCGATGCCGATGCGCCGCGCCGGCGAACGCTGACCCGTCAGGCCGCCGCAATCGCGCGCAGCCGCAGCGCCGCGCCGACGAAGCCGAACCCGGCGACCATCAGCACCCACGCCGCCGGCTCGGGCACCCCGCCGACGGGCGCGCTGTTGCCGAAGCCGGACTCGGGGGTGATCGTGAAGTCGGCCGCGCTCAGCCCGTAGGTGGTGAGGAAATCGGGGTCGAGCGTCAGCGTCGGGTCGATCAGCAGCGACGCGGTCTTGCCGGCATCGTTGAGCGAGAAGATCGCCGACAGGTCGTAGCCGACGGTGATCGGCGTGCCGGCGGGCGGCGCGGGGCACGGCCCGACCGCGCAGGCATAGGGATTGATCGTCGCGAGATCGGAAAACAGCGCCGTGTGGAAATAGGTCGTGCCGCAGCCGGCGCCGCTGCCGCCCGCGCAGGCGACCGAGAAGATCGGCCCGCCGCCGCTCTGCCCGACCTGCGCCGACAGCGACGAAGTCGAGCCCCGCGGCGCGGTCAGCGTGATGTGCCCGGTCTCCTCGAAGATCTTGACGTGTGAATTCGCCCCGAGCGTGGCGAACACCGCCTGCGCCGCCGCCGTGGTCGGGGCGACGGCGATGCTGAATTCGTACTGGTCCTCGATGAAGAACAGCGCGCTCCCGGTCTGCGTCGCGGCGATCGACAGCGACGGTGCCGGCATCGTGCCGAAGCCGAGCGTCGCGCTGCTGCCGTCGCCGTAGCTCTCGATCGTCGTCCCGAGCGACTGGTTGACCGTGCGGGTGAAAAAGCCCGGATAATGCTGGACCTCATAGCGCGTCGAATAGGCCGCGGCGGGTGCGGCGGCGAGCAGCGCCAGCACCGCCCCGGCGGCGATCGATTTTACAAAGCTGCGCAAGACTGGCCTCCCGTTGCGGACGCCCAGCCCGCGCCCCTGTTTTCGCGCGATGGGTGCGCACCGTCGATTGCCTATTGAGGCAGGTCGGTCGCCGGTTCGCGCCACGGCGCGATCGCGGCGAGGAATTCCGCGCGGCTCATCACCTCGACCGGCGCGGGGCCGCCGATCGCGTCGGGGCCGTAGGTATCGCTCATCAGCCTGGCGAGCATGCGGAACGCGGTGCCGTTGTCGAACACGCGGTAGGTGTCGACGACCTTGCCCTGGAACAGCGTCCGGCGCTTGACCCCGCGCAGCAGCCGCTTGAACAGCGCCGCTTCGAGCGTCGCGGCATCGACCGGGTCGGTCTGCCTTCGCCGCCCGGTGATCTTGTC
>CAXTPH010000318.1:0-2933 GCA_964245955.1 uncultured Sphingomonadaceae bacterium
GCGGTTTTTTCGGCGTCACGAGGTGCCCGCCCAGCTCCGCCGCCTTCGCGCCGACCAGTCCGCCGACGAAGCCGGTGGCCGCCCCGGCCGCGCCTTCGATGGCCGCCCCCTGCACGACCACGTCGCGCGGGTCAGCGTCGCTCGCGAACGCTTGCAGCGCGCGGAACATCGTGACCAGCTGCTTCAGCACCAGCGCGTTGATGCCGTCGAGCACCATCGTCCCGATGCCGATCGCGAGCGAGATCGACGTGAGCGTCGCGGCCAGCGGCGAGATCACGCCGGCGGTCGCGACGGCAGCGATCCACATGATCACGGTGATCAGGCCGAGGATGCCGGCGATGACGTTGGCCACCTGGGTCGCGACTTCGATCACCGTGCCGATCGCCTCCAGCGAGTTCGCGAGCTGGTCGTAGGTGTCGGCGCCCTTGCCGAAGCCGGCGATCGACTTCCCGGTCTCGCCCCAGTTGCGCGTTGCCAGCGCGTAGCCGGCCATCACGCCGCCGATGACGGCGCCGATGCCCGGCAGCGGCGTGAAACGCGCCGCCTGCGCCCCGAGCTTGGTGGCGACGCCGACGGCGACCTTCGCGATCGCCTTCTCGGCGAGCTTCATCGCGATCGCGCTCTTCGCGCCCTGGACGACACCCTCCTTGAAGCCCTTCGCCGCGCCGCCACCGGCTTCGTCGGCGATGAACGCGGCACGCTGACCGGAGCCCGTCGCGCCCACCTTCTGCGCCGCCGCACCCCACTGTTCGTGTTCCGCGAGCTCTTCGTCGATCAGGCCGAGTTCGCCCGACGGCAGCTCGCCCGGCGACTGCGGCGCCTTCGGCTCGGCCGCTGCCTGCTCGGCGCCGGGCGCTGCCGCGAGTGCAGCAGCCTTCGACGGCGCACCCGCCACGGCGCTCGCCGGCGCAGCCGCCACGGCCGCAGCCGCCGGCACGGGTGCGCCGCCGGTGTCCGGCGCGGGCGACTCCGCCAGCGGAGACTGCAGCGCGACGGCCTCCGGGCTGTCTTCCTTTTCGTCGATGTCGCTGTCCGCCGGTGTGGTCGGCAGGTCCTGGTCGGCCATCCCCTTCCGCATCAGGCGGGCACCGACGCGCTGCGCGACGTGGGCGAGCTCGTGAGCCAGGAGCCGCAGGCCGCGCTCGTGCAGGGGCTGGAAGCCCGACTCGCCGAAAACGACGTCGTCGCCGATGGAGAAGGCCTGCGCGCGCAACGCTTGCGACGCGACGGACGCCGCCGGACCCGTGTGAATCCGCACCCGGCTGAAATCGGGACGGAACGCGCGTTGCGTCACCCGGGGCTCCGACGCGGCCACGCTTGGCGGAAACGCACTCGTGACGGCCAGCTGCCCGACACGATCCGCGGCACGGTCGGCATCGCGCTCGAGCGAATCGTCGCCGCGGGCCGACGACAGCCTGGACGGCAGGGCGATCGGCATGCGCGGCGCTTCCGTCGTGGCCGTTTCGACTCGCCCGATACCTTGCTCGAGGAACCCGCGCACCCCGGGATCGAGCGGGCGGCCGGGTGAGCGCAGCGCCTGCGCGACCGCGCTCTGGACCGGATGCACGGGTGACGGCGGCATGGCCCCGCGCGCGGTCGACGCTCCCGCAGGACGCACGAGATTGCGCGCGGACGCCGCGCTCCTTCGTGGCACCGGTGCGGCTCGTGCGGTCACCGCGTCTCTCCCAGCCTGCGATGGACCGCGCGGGCGACGTGCCGGCCGATCGCCTCGGGCGAGACGTCGCGTCGCATCGGCACGTCGTGCGTGCGCAGGTGCGGTGTCGCACCGCCCGCCATGCCAGAGGCCTTCGGCAGCGCCAGCAGCCTCGCCAGCTCGGACTCGAGAGACGTTCGCAATCGCTGCGGATGGCCGGGCGCGAGGTCGAGTCCGTCGAGCACGAGGCGATCGATCCTGACGGTCACGCTCATGCCGCTGCCTCAATCCAGCGGAAGTCCGCCTCGTTCACCGGGCGGTCGAGCTTGCGGAACTCGACGCGCGCCGCGTCGAGGACGATCGGCATCGTCACCTTGCTGTCGGCCCGCGCAGCGCGGAACGCGGCGTTGACGGCGATCACCGCGATGTGGCCGCCGGCGAGGTTGAGCCGCGCCAGACGCGCGTAGTCGAGCCGTTCGACCGGCGTGTTCGCGGGGAAGGCCTTGCGCCACATCGCCTCACGCTCCGCGGCGCCCGGAAACGGAAAATCGACCACGAAGCGCAGCCGCCGCATGAAGGCCTGGTCGAGCGCCGCCTTCATGTTGGTCGCGAGGATCGCGAGCCCGGTGTAGGCCTCCATCCGCTGCAGCAAATAGTTGATCTCGATGTTGGCGTAGCGGTCGTGGCTGTCCTTCACCTCGGTCCGCTTGCCGAAGAGCGCATCCGCCTCGTCGAAGAAGAGAACGGCGCCACCCCCTTCGGCGGCGTCGAACAGCCGTCGCAGGTTCATTTCGGTCTCGCCGATGTACTTGCTCATCACCGCCGACAGGTCGATGCGAAACAGGTCGAGCCGCAAGTGGTTGGCGAGCACCTCGGCGGCGAGCGTCTTGCCGGTGCCCGATGCGCCGGCGAAGAGCGCACTGATGCCGAGCCCGCGGCTCATGCGTTCGGCGAAACCCCATTCGCGATAGACCCGGCCCCGGTTCGCGACCTGGTCGGTGATCTGGTGCAGCAACGCGGTTTCCGCGGGCGGGAGGACCAGGTCGTCCCAGCCGGCGGCCGACACGACCCGACGGGACAGCGTGTCGAGGCTGCGGCGCGTCAGCGATCGCGCCGCGCGCCACAGCCGGTCGTCCAGCGACGAGTCGTCGCCGCCGACCGCGCTCTCGCGCTGCCCGAGGTCGCGAATCGAGCCGAGGTCGAGGTCGAACTGTTCCGACAGGCGCGTCGCCGTATCGAGATCGATGGCGGGCGACGCGCGCTGCCACGCGACGCGTTG
>CAXTPH010000319.1:0-2924 GCA_964245955.1 uncultured Sphingomonadaceae bacterium
AAGGAAAATGGTACTTCTTTTATTACAAAATCTTGGGCGGCTTCTTTATACTCCCTTTCTTGCAGATAATAATTTTGGTCTGCAAACCCCTGAGGAAAGTTTCGAGTGAACCGGTTAATGGCGTCGCCGAATCCCCAGTAGTTAGGGGAGGCAGATCCTAGCGCCCGAAGCGCTTTGGCCCACAAATCGTTTTCGTTCGTGCCTGCGAAAGTCTGAACAATCTTGTTATCTTGAAAGACACCACATTGCAGTCCGGCCGACGATTCGATCAGGCGAATTGTCGCTTTGCCGAAATCCTGCTCTCTTAGAGTGCGCATGTGGTTCCCTCTTGCTCATCGTAGGGCTACCAATACGACCTCAAATCGCAAATTGGGAGCTACTCCGCTGCCTCGGCGACCCGCCCGTCCATCCACGCCCGCGTCCCGGACACGTCATTCAGCAATCCCGACTCCGTCAGGTCGAAGTCGAGGGTTTCAGAATGCAGCTCGAAACCGCACCCCAGCACCTTGACCTCGGCTAAGTAGGCGGCGCTCTCCCCGGGCAGCCCCTACAGCAGCCCACGGCGCGAAGCCGATGCTCAGCGGCGGCCCGGCGCGACCGCCGGCCGCTAGACACCATATGATCGCCGTCGCGCGTTCCCACCGCAGTCCATGTTGTCCCCGGACCTGCTGCGATATGGCAACGCCATGACCGACCGATCATCCGATGGACGCAAACGCCGCTGGCTCGGCCGGCTTCTCGGCCTGCCCGAGCCACCGCCACCGACGCGGCTGACCGCCGAGCAGGCGGTTGCACTGGCGGCAGCGACTCCTGCGGTGCGCGATCTCGGTCGTGCCCTGCCGGTCGCGACCGCGGCGGTCGACGGCGACCGGGTCGTCTGGCGGGTGTCGCGCGGTGGTGTCGGGGCCCAGACGTGGGTCGAGGTCGACGATGCCACCGGCGCGGTCGGCGAGGTTCACGACGTTTGGGGCCGCTGAACCATTCCCGAAAATAATCCTGTCCTACACCCCGGCATTTCGGACATAGAATCGGGATGACCAGTCCCGCCGCCGCCCCCCGCCCCTTCGTCCGCCGGTTCAACCCGGTCGTCGTCCGCCACCGCAACGACGGGTGGACGCCCGCGAAGCAGGTGCGCTTCATCGAGGCGCTCGCCGAATCGGCGTGCGTGATCGACGCGTGCCGCGACGTCGGCATGTCGGCCGAGAGCGCCTATACGCTGCGGCGGCGCTACGATGCGGTCGACTTCCGCCTGTCGTGGGACGCGGCGCTCGACTATGCGGTCCAGCGCGTGTCGGAAGGCGCGATCGGCCGCGCGATCCACGGCGTCGCGGTGCCGCATTACTACAAGGGCGCGATCGTCGGCGAGCACCGCCGCTTCAACGAAGCGCTGACGATGTTCATCCTGCGCTACCGCGACCCGTCGCGCTACGCCAAGCATTGGGACGGGCGGGCGGTCGTCCAGACCGAGCCCGAGGAAGCGGCGCAGCGGCTCGCGGTCCATCTCGACGCGGTCGCCACCGGCGCGTCGGACGAGCGCCACGCGTATGAGAACGACGTGATCGAGAAGGCGGCGGTGATCGCGACCGACGAGGAACTCGAAGACCTCGGCAAGACGCAATACGACCGCGGCGTGCCGGCGGCGGTCGAGGCGGCGATCCGGCTGATGGCGATGTACGACCGCGAGGCCGATGCCGAAGAGCGCGCCGGGATCGTCGTCCACGACGCGCCCGACCCCGCGGTGGCGGCGCGCTTCGCCGACGTGTTGGCGCTCAAGGCGGCGGAGGTGGAGCGGCACGCCGAGGCTGCGGCGCAAGCCGCCGCGAGGGCCACGGCGGAGGCTGCAGCACGAGCCGAGGCGGCGGCCGAAGCCGCCGCAAGGGAAGCGGCTGAGGCGGAGGAGCAGTCGGACGACACGACGCCCGGTGCCGCACCCGCGTTTCACCCCGACATGGCGTCAAGTTCATCAACTTCCGCGCCGGGCGAGGTCCCCGCCGCCGCACCGGCAAGCCCGGCATCGTCGCAGCTCGCCCAGCCAAGCGACCCACCGACCGGCCCGTGCGATCCCAAGGCCGAGCCGACCTTCCGGCCGTGGTATCCGCTGCCAAAGCCGAAATGGCCGCCGGGCCGGTCGCCGTGACGCGCCCGGTGCCTAGGGCAGGTGAAGTTCGGCGCCGGCGATTGTCGATCTAACCCGGCGCCGTGGCTCAGGCGCTCGCCGATTCCTTGGCGAAGACCCGGACCGGTTCCTTGGTGCCGCCGACGACGTCCTTGTCGACGACGACCTCGTCGACCCCGTCCATGCCGGGGAGCTCGAACATCGTGTCGAGCAGGATCGACTCCATGATCGACCGTAGCCCGCGCGCGCCGGTCTTGCGCTCGATCGCGCGCTTCGAGATCGCCGCGAGCGCGTCGGTGGTGAACGACAGCTTGACGCCCTCCATCTCGAACAGGCGGGCGTACTGCTTCGACAGCGCGTTCTTCGGCTCGGTCAGAATCTTGATCAGCGCGCTCTCGTCGAGGTCCTCGAGCGTGGCGATGACCGGCAGACGCCCGATGAACTCGGGGATCAGGCCGAACTTGAGCAGGTCCTCGGGCTCGCACTGGCGGAGCATCGCGCCGGTGCGGCGTTCGTCGGGGCCGGCGACGTGCGCGCCGAAGCCGATCGACTTGCCCTGGAGCCGGTCGCCGATGATCCGCTCGAGCCCGTTGAACGCGCCGCCGCAGATGAACAGGATGTTGGTCGTGTCGACCTGGAGGAACTCCTGCTGCGGATGCTTGCGCCCGCCCTGTGGCGGCACCCAGGCCGTGGTCCCCTCCATGATCTTGAGCAGCGCCTGCTGGACGCCCTCGCCCGAGACGTCGCGGGTGATCGACGGGTTGTCGGCCTTGCGGCTGATCTTGTCGATCTCGTCGATGTAGACGAT
>CAXTPH010000320.1:0-2921 GCA_964245955.1 uncultured Sphingomonadaceae bacterium
GGCTGCCAGATGAACGCGCCGGGATTGTCCTTCATCTTGCGGACGCGGGCGAGCACGCTCGAGTTCATCACGAACACCGCGCCCTGGCGGTACGGCGGACGCAGCGCGTGGACGAGGTCGATGATCCGGTCCTGCGGATTGGTCGCGGCGAACCCGCCGGCGACGCCGGTGGCGAGATACTGCAGCGTGCCGAACGCGCGGGTCGTGTCGTCGGCGGTCGTCGCCGGGTAGCTGAGGAACCCGCGCGGCTGGCCGGTGCCGGTGCCGGTGACGAAGGCGACGCCTTCGGCGCGGGCGAACTCGGTCGAAATCTCGCCCGCGAGCCACGTCTCGACGTCGAACATCGCGTCGTCGAGCATCGCCTGGCTGGCCGACGGGTTGGCGTAGAGCTCGCCCATCGGCGGGACGATCTCGACGAAGGTCGGCGTACCGGTCGACGGCCGCGCCGCGAGCTCGGCCGCCCAGCCCGACGGCACGCCGCCGACCGCGATCAGCTTGCGGTAGTTCGCCGAGCCGATCTGGACGACCGACGCGATCTGGCGGATCGGCGAGATGTTCTTGAGCGTCTCGTCGATCACGGTGTCGATCTCGTTCGGCACCGCGACGCCGCCGTCGCCCGGTACGCCGATCGATAGCGACTTGAGCTCGGGCGCGCCGGCGTCGAGGCCCTTGCGCAGGTAACGGTCGGTGAAGGCGGTGCGCGCCGGATCGGCCTTGGTGCCGCCGCTCAGGGCAGGACGAGTGAGCCGCGCGCTGAGCTTGTCGATGTCGGTCCGCAGCGCGGCGATTTCGGGATCGGGCGCAGCGACGACGGCGGCGGTGAAGCTCGCGTCGAGCGGGTCGGCCTTGGTTTCATACGTCATTTCGGGTTCTCCTGGGGTGAAAGCGCGAGCACGCGCGCAAGGCGCTGCATCGGGAAAGTGACGAGGCTGACCTCGATCAGCTCGAGATCGGTGAGCGTGCGGCCGCTGCGGCTCGGGCTGCTCGCGCGGACGCGGTAGCCGAACGACAGGCCGGTCAGCGCCTTGGCGGCGAGCAGCGCGAGCGCGTCGCGCCCAACGCGTGTGTCCTCGAGGCTGGCGATGATCCGCAGGCCGCGGCTGTCCTCGGCGATGCGGTCGACGAGGCCGATCGGCGTGCTCGCGTCGTGCTGCCACAGGAGCGGCACGCTGCCGCCGATCGCACGGGCGAACGCGCCCCTGGCGACGACGTCGCCGCTCGCGTCGGGCACGTCGAAGATGCTCGCGTAACCGGCGAGGCGGGTGATCGGCCCGCTCACCGGTGGATCAGCCCGGTCATGCCGAGCTTCGCCGCGATGCCCACGAGCAGCGCTGCGACCGCCGCCCGGATCGCCCACGTCACCACCGCCGACACCGCCGAGCGCTTGGCGTCGCGCCAGCCCTGGATCAGCTGGCGGAGCTCGATTATGTCGGCCCCGGCGCGGTCGTCGTGGAGGCCGATCGACGCCAGCGCGCGCGCCGCTCCGGCTTCGGTGGCTTCCTCGATGATCGCGCGCAGCGTGACGAGGTCGGCCCCCTGCCCCTCGGCCTGGGCGATCAATCCGGCGAGCATCGTCATGGCGTTCCTCCAATCCCGTTCAATCCGAGCAGATGCCGTTTCTCGTCGTCGGTCAGGAAGGTCGCCGCCGACACCTGGCTCCACAGCCGTTCGCGGTCGGCGCTGAGCGCGGGGATCGCGTCACGGTCGACATTGAGGCTTAGCCCCGGCCACCAGTCGCCGAGGTAGGTCGCGATGCTGCCGAGGATCCGCGACGTCAGCGGCAGCAGCGTCAGCCGCCACAGGGCGACGTTCGCCTCGCGTTAATTGGCGAAGGCGTTGTCGCCCGACAGGCCGAGCAGCATCGGCGGCACCCCGAACGCTAGCGCGATCTCGCGGCTGGCGGTGTCGCGCGTCCGGGCGAAGTCCATCTCGGCGGGCGTCAGCGACAGCGCCTGCCACTTCATGCCGCCGTCGAGCAGCATCGGCCGCCCGGCGTTCATCGCACCCGTGAACCCCGCCTCGAGCTCGGCCTTGAGCCGGTCGAACTGGTCGGCCGACAGCGTCGCGCCGTCGCCGGGGTCGTAGACCAGCGCGCCGCTGGGGCGCGCGGCATTGTCGAGCAGCGCCTGGTTCCACTTGCTCGCGGCGTTGTGCGTCTCGACCGCCGCCGCCGAGGCGCCGAGGCAACCGAGCCCGTAATAATCGTCGAGCGGATGGAAGCTGCGGATGTGGAGCAGCCCGGGCCGCTCCCCCACCGTCACCGCCGGAAACCGCTGGAGCTGCGTGCCGGCGCGGTACAGATAACCAACCGGCCAGCCGCTTGCGTCGGATTCGACTGACACCCGCTCGGGCCGCAGCGAATACAGCGCGACCGGCAGCCCCGCCGCGCCGAGTCCGACCTCGATATAGGCGTTGCCGTGGAGCAGCAGGTTTGCCGCCACCGTCTCGATCAGGTGCTGCCCGGGCTCGCCGCCGTCGAGCAGCGCCAGCGCCGGATGCCCGGGCGGGTTGCTCAGCACCGGCGCCCCCGCCGCGCCTTCGGCGACGATCCGCACCGCCCGCTGAGCGATAGGGTTCCGGATATAGGCGTCGCGCGCCAGCGCCTCGTACGACCGCGTCGCGCCGAGATTGCCCTGCCACGTCGCCCGCGCCAGTTCGGGAAAGATCCCCGGCGGGCGCGACACGGACCGCGACTTGCGGCCGAAAGGATTGAGATTCATGTAGTTCTCCCTGCAAACTTGCTCCCCTCCCCTTCAGGGGAGGGGCGAGAGACGCGCCGCTTGGCGCGGCCCGGGGGTGGGGATCCCACCGGTATTGCAACTCCGCGACTGCCCCACCCCCGGCCCCTCCCCTGAAGGGGAGGGGAGGCACGTCGCCCGACGCTAAAGCACCCGCACGCTTGGGCTCCCCGCCGCCTTGCC
>CAXTPH010000321.1:0-2920 GCA_964245955.1 uncultured Sphingomonadaceae bacterium
GCAGATCGCGAAATAGTCGCGGACCGTCCGGCGGAACGGGGACAGCGGGATGACGAACGCCTCGAGCGGCGCATCGCCGGTGGTCGCGACGGCGACGGTCAGCCGCCCCTCCTCGACCCCCATCACGACCTTGTACGGGCCGGCATAGCCGTCGTCGTACTGCGTCACCGGCTTGAAGAAATTGCCTTCGAGCAGGTCGAAGATCGCGACGCGGCGCTCCTGCTCGATGTCGGCGTTGCGCCACAGGATCGTCCGTTCGTCGAGCTTGACGTCGATAATGCGGTAGTCGGTCACTTCGCGTCGGGAAAACTATTGACGAGCGCGCCGAGCGTCGGGAGCAGCGTGCCGCGCTCGCCATCGGGGGTCTTGCCGAGGCGGACGACGACGAGGTGCTTGCTCGGCGCGACCATGACATACTGCCCAAGGTGACCGATCGCCGAATAGAGGTCGGCCGGACCCTGGTCGGGGAACAGCGCCGGGTGGCCGGCCGCGCTCGTACGATTGAGCCAGAACTGGCCGCCGTACTGAGGGTTGGTCGGCGCGGGCTGGCGGACGAACGCGACCCAGGCGGCGGGGACGACCTGTTTGCCGGCGACGACGCCGTTGTCGAGGTACATCTGCCCGAACTTCGCCCAATCGCGCGCGGTCGCGTGGCAGAACGACCCGCCGAGCATGGTCCCCGCCGCGTCATATTCGCAGACGAGGCTTGCCATCCCCGACGGCACGATCAGATGGTCGTGGAGATACGCCTGCATCGCCGCGCGGCGGGCGACGGGCGTCGTCGCGCCGGGGGCGATCGTGCGGACGATGATCGCGTCGAGCATGACCGTCGTCAGGGTCGAATATTCATAGTGCGTGCCCGGCGGATCCTGCAGCGGCGCAGCCTTGGCGGCGGCGGCGGCGTCGTTGCTCTCGTCGCTGAACAGCGCGCGATTGGTATCGGCATCCTCGACCGGCTCGACCTCGCGATGGCGCAGCCCCGACGACATGTGCACGAGCTGGAGCAACGTGATCTTGCCGCGCGGATCGGCCGGATCGCGGTGCCACGCCGGCACCGGCGCGGGGGCGTTCAGGTCCAGCTTGCCCGCCGCCACGAGCTGCCCGAGCAGCGTCGACGTCACCGACTTCGCCATCGACCACGAGATGAAGCGATTATCGGGACCGTAGCCGGGCGCGTAGCGTTCGATTACCGGCTTGCCGTCGAGGAGAACGACGACGGCGCGGGTCTCGCCGATCGCCTTGTCGCTGAACAGGCGATCGAGCGCGGCGTCGGTCGCAGTCCGGGCGACGACCGGCCCCGCGAACAGGCATGCCAGCAAAATCAGACTTGATCGCCCGGCCCACATCGCGTCAGCATTCCCCGGTTGGACGACGATGGTAGTGGGGGCGAGCCGGTGAAGGCAAGAAATTGGTGGCTCATCTTCCTCGGCACGATCGCCATCGTCGCGGTGGCGGGCGGTGCGTGGCTCAAGCAGAGCCACTTCGGCAGGCGCGCCGACCTCGCTGCCGGCTATGTCGCCCACGTCGTCTGCTCGTGCCGCTACGTCGGCAACCGCGACATGAAGAGCTGCGCGACCGACTTCGAGCCGGGGATGGAGATCGTCAAGATGAGCGACGACCCGGCGGCCAAGCGGATCACGGCGTGGGTGCCACTGTTAGCGAAGCACACCGCGACCTATTCGCCCGAGTTCGGCTGCGCGCTCGACCCGCGCTGATCGGCTAGAGCCAGCCGCGACTCTTGAAGAACTGGTATGGCAGCACGGCCGAGGCGACCATGATGCCGAGCGCCATCGGGTAGCCGTAGTGAAAATTGAGCTCGGGCATGTGCTTGAAGTTCATCCCGTAGATGCTCGCGACGAGGGTCGGCGGCATGAAGATCACCGCCGCGACCGAGAAGATCTTGATGATCGCATTCTGCTCGATGTTGATCAGGCCGAGCGCGGCGTCGAGCAGGAAGGTGATATTGCCGCCGAGGTAGCTGGCATGGTCGGTCAGCGACGACACGTCGCGCGCGAGCCCGTCGAGATGCTCCTTGGTCCCTTTCGGATCGAGTGCGCCGCCGAGGAAGCTGATAAGTCGCGCGAGGCTGACCCCGCTGACGCGCGATTTCGATACGATGTCATGGGCGTGGCCGATCCGCTCGAGCAGGACCTGCAACGCCGCGTTGGTCATCCGCTCGGTCCTCGAGCCACCACGACGGAAGGTCGACCGCGAGATGTTGTCCATCTCCGCGCCGACGCCTTCGAGCACGTCCGCCATGCGGTCGATGATCGCGTCGAGCAGATGGATCAACGTCGTCGTCGCATCGGAGCAAAGCACCGGCGAGCGTTCGACGTGCGCGCCGAACAGCGCGAACGCCTTCGGCGCGGCATAGCGGATCGTGACGAGGTGGGTCGGGGTCAGGACGAACGAGACCGGGGTGGTGATCGGAGTCGCGTCGTCGATCCCCGCGAGCAGGCTGGCGATGACGACGACCGCCTCGCCCTCCTCGTATAGGCGGCTCGACGGCTCGATCTCGACCATCTCGTCGCGCGTCGGCACGGCGACGCCGAGGACGCGCTCGACGAACGCCTCCTCCTCCTTCGACGGGTCGAACAGGTCGAGCCAGACGATACCGGGCGGGAGCGACGCGGTCGACAGGTCGCCGTCGCACGTCACCCGCTTCTCGCCCGCCGAATAGAGCTGCAGCATCGACCGATCCCGTTGTCCAACCCTGCCGCTATGGCGTCGGGCCGCCGGTGGCAAGCGCCGAACGATGTGACAATCCAGCCATTCGTTGAACTTACGCCGCCGGACGGGGTTGGTGGCGCGCAACGCGAGGAGCCCGCACGATGACGACCTTCACCACCGCCGACGGCACCGAGATATACTACAACGACTGGGGCAACGGGCGTCCCGTCATCCTCGTCCACGGCTGGCC
>CAXTPH010000322.1:0-2895 GCA_964245955.1 uncultured Sphingomonadaceae bacterium
GTACCGCGCCTTGTGCGGCGAGCTCGGCGTCCCCGAACTCGGCACCGATCCGCGCTTCGCGACGATGGCGCTGCGCCAGGTCAACCGCGACGCGATCGAGGCGCTGGTGCAGGAGCGGGTGCGCGACCTGCCCGGGCTCGCGCTGATCGACCAGCTGGTCGCGTGCGGGGTTCCCGCTGGGCCGGTCAACACGATCGACCAGGTCTTCGCCGATCCGTTCGTCGCGGCGCGCGCGACGGTCCACACCTTTGTCCGCGACGACGGGGTCGAGGTGCCGTCGGTCGCGTTTCCGGCGAAGCTTTCGGCGACCCCGGCGGGCTATCGCCGCGCGCCGCCGCATGTCGGCGAGCACAGCCGCGCGGTTCTGAACGACTGGCTGGCGATCGGCGACGACGGCGTCGACGCGTTGATCGGCATGGGGGCGGTTGCGCAGCGGTAGCGCTACCCCGCGAACCGCTGTCCTACACCCCCGGCGGTGCGCTATCCTGCCAGTGTCGAGTCGGCGTGCGCGTGCCGCAATCCGCTCTTTCGCATCGTTGCATCGTCGTCACCGCGCGGGCCAAGCGCCCCTCGCGCGCCAATTTCTCGCTCGGCGTCGGAGAACGAAACGTATTTCGACATGCGTTCGCGTGAACTTATTTTGAACTTAAGGCAGGAGCCGACCAGCAACGCCTTGTTTAGTCACGGTTTCGTGGGTTGCGCTGTCCTACACCCCGCGCCGCTCACTTCATCGGCACCGTTCGCCCCTGCGTCATCACGAAGCTGACGCTGAGCACTGCTTTCGGGTCGGCCTGCGGGTCGCCGTCGACCGCGATCAGGTCGGCGAACTTGCCGGGGTCGAGCGTGCCGGTGATCTTGTCGACGCCGAGTAGTTCGGCCCCGCCCTTGGTCGCGGCGATCAGCGCGTCTTTTGGCGTCATGCCGTGCTCGACCATCAGCGCGAGTTCCTCGGCATTGCGCCCATGCGGATAGACCGCGGCGTCGGTGCCGAGCGCGATATGCACGCCGTTGCGCTGCGCGACGCCGATGTTGCGCCCGACGATCTTCATCGTCTCAAGCGCCTTCGCCTCGACGTTCGGCGTATAAAAGTTTTTGCCGACGTGGAGCTTGAGCCCCTCGTACGCCATCAGCGTCGGCACGAGCCACGTGCCGTGGAGCCTCATCGCCTTGGCGCCCTTGTCGTCGAGATAGGTGCCGTGCTCGATCGAATCGACACCGGCGTTGACCGCCGCCTCGATGCCGCGCGCGCCGTGCGCATGCGCCATCGTCTTGAGCCCGACGCCGTGCGCGGTGGTGATGATCGCCTTCATCTCGGCGTCGCTGAAATGCTGCTCGAGCCCGATCGCGCCGTCGTCGAGGACGCCGCCGGTCGCCATGAACTTGATGACGTCGACGCCGCTCGCTGCGCGCTTGCGGACCCCGAGGGCGCACGCCTCCGGCGTATCGCAGACGCCGGGGTTCTGCCCGGCGGCGTCGATCGCCATCGCCATTTCGGGGGCGAGGCCGACGACCGCGTCGCCGTGTCCGCCCGAGATCGAGAACGGCGTTCCGGCGACGAGGATGCGCGGACCCGGGAACGCGCCCTCGGCGACCGCATCGCGCATCGCCAGGCTGGCGAGCGTCGGCCCGCCGGCGTCGCGGACGGTGGTGAAGCCGGCGCGCGCGGTGATCAGCGCGTTCTTCAGGCCGGTCGTCGCGGCATAGGGTTCGGAATATTTGGTGCGAAGCGTCGCGTACCACGGCAGGCCGCTATCCTGCGTCAGGTGGACATGGGCGTCGATCAGCCCGGGCATGACGGTCTTGGTCGACAGATCGACGATCCGCGCGCCGGCGGGGGCGGCCATGTCGGCCGCGCCGATCGCCACGATGCGTCCATCGGTGACGACGAGGCTCGACGGCCCGCGCGCGGGCAGCGCGGCGTCGGTGACGAGGCGGCCGGCGCGGATCACGATCGTCTCGGCCCCGGCGGGAACGGCGGCGATGAGCAGGGCGGCGGCGATAAGACGATGCATGAAGTCCCCCGGTTGGTTGCGACGACACTAGCTCGCGCAGCCCGCGACGCAAGCGCGGCCCAGGCGACCATTGCTGGCAAGTAATACGGCGATGAATGGCGGCTGACGAAGGAACTCACACGCCGTTCAGTAGTCGGATGGCAATCAAGACGGCGATGGCGGCGTGCCGTCGCTGAAACAAGAGGATTGCCATGCGTAAGCTGATCTTATCCGCCCTGCTGCTGACCGTCGCAGTTCCGGCGTTCGCGCAGGAGCCGCCGCGCGATCCCAATGTCGAGCGCCGCGATGGCGACCGTCGCGGCCCCGACAACCGCGGCCCGGATAACCGTGGCCCCGACAACCGTGGCCCCGACAACCGTGGCCCGGATAACCGCGGCCCGGATAGCCGTGGCCCGGACAATCGCGGTGGCGATTACCGGGGTGGTGACAATCGTGGCGATTTCCGTGGCGGCGACCATCGCGACGGCGATCACCGCGACTTCGACCGCCGGGACGGCGACCGCCGCGACGGCGGCTATGCCCAGGGCTACCGCCAGGGCGAGCACCGCGAGTGGCGCGACGATCGCCGCAATTTCCAGGCCGCCGAAGGCTATGGCCGCTGGCGCGGTGCGCCGTTCTCCTACCCGCGCGGCTATGGCTACCGCTATTACGCGCCCGGCGCCTTCCTGCCGCGGGCGTTCTTCGGCGGCAATTACTGGATCGGCAATCCTGGCTACTACCAGTTGCCGCCGGCCTATGGCGGCACGCGCTGGATCCGGGTCGGTCCCGACGCGCTCCTGATTCGCGGCTACGACGGCTATGTCGTCCGCGTCATCCGCGGCATTTTTTACTGACCACCGACGCCGCGCTGCAACCGAGCGTCGTTGTCGCCGGCGCACAGTCT
>CAXTPH010000323.1:0-2894 GCA_964245955.1 uncultured Sphingomonadaceae bacterium
GATATTCCCCCACTGGTCCGACCCGCCCATCTGGAGCGAGCAGCCGACCCGGCGCGACAGTTCGAGAAAGTCGTACGCCTGCAGGATCATGTAGTTGAATTCGAGGAAGCTGAGCGGCTGCTCGCGGTCGAGCCGCAGCTTGACCGAATCGAAGGTCAGCATCCGATTGACGCTGAAGTGCCGCCCGATGTCGCGCAGGAACGGGATGTAGGCGAGGCCGTCGAGCCAATCGGCGTTGTTGAGCATCACCGCGGCGTTGTCGCCCTCGAACGACAGGAAGCGTTCGAAGATGCGGCGGATGTTTGCCATGTTGCTCGCGATCCGCGCGTCGTCGAGCAGCTGTCGCCCTTCGTCCTTGCCCGACGGGTCGCCGACCTTGGTCGTGCCGCCGCCCATCAGCACGACCGGCTTGTGGCCGCTCTGCTGGAGGTGCCGCAGCATCATGATCGAGACGAGGTTGCCGACGTGGAGCGACGGCGCGGTGCAGTCGTAGCCGACATAGGCGGTGACCGGCCCCGTCGCCGCGGCGGCGTCCAGGGCGGCAGCGTCGGTGATCTGGTGAACGAAGCCGCGTTCGTCCAAGGTGCGGAGAAAGGTGGAGGCGTGGGTCATGGCCCCGCCTAGCACGGCGTGAGAAGCGGAGGGAATATGCGCGCGGTCGGACTCATGTCGGGAACGTCGATGGACGGGATCGATGCGGCGCTGATCGAGACCGACGGCGAGAGCGTGGTGCGGCGGATCGCCTTCGGTTCGACGCCGTACGACGAGCCATTCCGCGCGCGGCTGCGCGGGGCGATGGCGGCGGCGCTCGCGGTCGATGCGCCGGGGCCGCACGCCGAAATCGACGCCGTCGCCCGCGAGTTGACCGAGCGCCATGCCGATGCGGTCGCCGCGCTGCTCGCCAACGCCGGGGTCGACGCGGCGAGCATCGACGTCGTCGGCTTCCACGGGCAGACGATCGCGCACCGCCCCGACCGGCGCTGGACGTGGCAGATCGGCGACGGCGCGCTGCTCGCGCGGCTAACCGGGATCAGGGTCGTCAACGATTTCCGCAGTGCCGACGTCGCCGCGGGCGGGCAGGGGGCGCCGCTCGCCCCGGCGTATCACCGCGCCCTCGTCGCCGGGCTCGGGCCCGAGCCGGTCGCGGTGCTCAACCTCGGCGGGGTCGGCAATATCACTTGGTTCGGGAAAAATGGCTGGGGCAGCTTCGACACCGGGCCGGCGAACGCGCTGATCGACGACTGGGTGCGCGACGGGACCGGCGCCAGTCACGACGCCGGCGGCGCGATCGCCGGATCGGGCACCGTCCATGAGCAGGTCGTCGATGCGATGCTCGACCTCGACTGGTTCGACCTGCCCGGACCGAAGTCGCTCGACCGCGCCGACTTCGGGCTCGGCGCGGTGCGGGGCCTGAGCCTTGCGGATGGGGCGGCCACGCTGACCGCCTTCACCGCCGCGACGGTGGCACAGGCGCTGCGCCACGTCGCCGACCGCCCGGCGCGGCTGCTCGTGACCGGCGGCGGGCGGCATAATCCAACGCTAATGTCGATGCTGGCCGAGCGCACCGGGCTGCCGGTCGCAGCCGTCGAGGCGGCGGGGTGGGACGGCGACGCGCTCGAGGCGGAAGCGTTCGCCTATCTCGCGGTGCGCGTGCTGCAGGGCAAGCCGACGAGCTGGCCCGAGACGACGGGGGTGCCGGTGGCGACGGGCGGCGCCGGGATCAGCCTCGCCGCCTAAAGCGTCGCGGCAAAGCCGGGCCCTAGCTTACCTGTCAGCCGACAACCGCTTGTCGAGGTACCCGTCGACCACCCCCATCAACTCGGGCATCTCGTGCTCGAAGAAGTGGTTCGCCTTGGGGATGGTCTGGTGGTCGATCGTAATGTGGCGCTGGGTCTTGAGCTTGTCGACGAGCTTCTGGACGCTCGCGCCGGTGACGACCTCGTCGCCTTCGCCGTCGATGATGATGCCGCTCGACGGGCACGGCGCGAGGAAGGTGAAGTCGTACATGTTCGCCGGCGGGGCGATCGAGATGAAGCCCTTGATCTCGGGGCGGCGCATCAGCAGCTGCATCCCGATCCACGCGCCGAACGAGAAGCCGCCGACCCATGTCGTCGACGCCTCGGGGTTGAACTGCTGCATCCAGTCGAGCGCGCTCGCGGCGTCTGACAGCTCGCCGATGCCGTTGTCGAACACGCCCTGGCTGCGCCCGACGCCGCGGAAATTGAAGCGCAGTGTCGCGAAGCCGCGGCGGACGAAGGTGTTGTACAGCGCCATCGCGATCGGATGGTTCATCGTCCCCTGCTGCGGGTGCGGCTGGAGGATGATCGCGACCGGCGCGCGGGCGCGGCTGGCGGGCTGGTAACGACCTTCGAGACGGCCCTCGGGGCCGGGAAAAATGACTTCGGGCAAAGCGGGACCTGCGGGAATTGAAATGGATGCGCGGCGGCGCGGACCTTTCCTATATATGGCCATGCCGTAAAGTCGCAACGCAAACCCGAAGGACGCGCGCCTGATCTCGACCCCTCTTGCTGTCTATCTCGACTGGGCCGCGACCGCGCCGATCGACGCGGCGGCGCTCGCGGCGATGGCCGAGGCCGCGCGCGTCTGGGCGAACCCGTCGTCGGTCCATCGCGCCGGCCGGGGCGCGCACGCCCGGCTCGAGGATGCGCGGCGCGCGGTTGCGACAAGCCTCGGCTGCGCGCCGCGGTCGGTCGTCTTCACCGGCGGCGGGACCGAGGCGCTCGGCCTTGCGCTGGCGCAGGGCGAACAGCGGCTGATCTCGGCAGTCGAGCACGATGCTGTGCGCGCGCAGGCGTCTGGCGCCGAGGTGATCCCGGTCCACGCCGAGGGGGTGGTCGACCTCGCCGCGCTCGACGCGATGCTCGCGGCGGCAG
>CAXTPH010000324.1:0-2881 GCA_964245955.1 uncultured Sphingomonadaceae bacterium
AGGTGTTCCGCCAGGCGGTGACCGCCGCCGGCATGGGCTGCATGGCCGCCCTCGAGGCGGAACGTTTCCTCGCCCACGAAGGCCTCGCCGAGCCGAACGAACGACAGTTCGCCGCGGCCGGATGATGACGGCGCGCGCGACGAGCTTGCGACCCGTGGCCCCGATGCGCTACCCGACACGAACGCCGGGGCCTGTAGCTCAATGGTAGAGCCGGCCGCTCATAACGGCTTGGTTGGGGGTTCGAATCCCTCCGGGCCCACCGGTGCCGCAGCCGCTCTGATCGCCGAGTTCGAGGCATGCGATGCCGCTTCGGCGGCGTGGTCATTTCCGTGGCGCAAGGCGATCGCTCCGGTAGCGGGACTACTGATCGCAGCGCTGGCCGTCTTCGCCCTCGGGCGGCTGTCGCACGAAATCACGCTCGATGCTGTGCTCGCGGCGATGACCGCGACGGCGCCCGCGGCGCTTGCGTTGGCGGCGGCATTGACCGCGCTTAGCTACTTGATCCTGACCGGTTACGATTGGCTCGCGCTCGAGCATCTTGGTTACCGCTTGCCGCTGTCGACCGTCGCGACGGCGGCGTTCACCAGCTTCACTATGAGCCATACGCTTGGCATGACCGCGCTTACCGGGGGGACGGTGCGCTACCGAATCTACACCCGTGTCGGGGTCAAGCCGCTCGATGTCGTGTTGATCGTCGCGCTGTGTGGCTGGACCTTCTGGCTTGGCATCGTCCTTGCGGCCGGGGTTGGGCTGGCAGTCGATCCGGGCATTGCCGCGACGGTCGACGTGCTGCCGAAGTCGCTTAACCGCTGGGCCGGTGTCCTGCTTCTCGCCGGCGCCCTAAGTTATACCATATTCGCGACCTTCTATCGCCGCGAGATCAAGCTGTTCGGATTGAGCATGCGCCTCCCCGACTTGCGCTCGACGACCGCCCAGTTGGTCGTCGGCGGGCTCGACCTACTTGCTGCGGCGGGCGCGCTATACGTCCTACTGCCGAATGCCGGGCTGCCGTCGTTTATCGGCGTCGTCGTGATCTATGCCGTGGCGATGATCGCCGGCGCGCTGAGCCATGCGCCGGGCGGCCTCGGGGTGTTCGAGACCGTGGTCGTCGTCATGCTGCCGGCGATGCCGAAGGAGGACGTGCTCGCCGCGTTGTTCCTCTTCCGCGTAATGTACACACTAGTGCCGTTCGTCATCGGCGTCGCAATTCTGGCGCGGACCGAGCTGGTCGCGCTCGCTCAGCGCCGTGCCGCCGCGCTTAGCTCTCCGCGCGGAGTCGCGCCAATCCGGCGAGCGCCTTGATCTTCCATCCCTCGGCGAGGCCCTCGATCGCCAGCATCTCGACCAGCGTCGCGCGTCCGATCGCGCGTGCCATGATGATCTCAAACAGCCGTGCCACCGGCCAGTCGGGGTTGGGCCGGTCGACGGTGTCACAGCCGTCACCAGCGGCGATCATGCCGGGCTCGAGCGTCCGATAATACCAGCCGCAGCGGCCCGACCGGGTGAACGCGCGCGGCAGCTTCGGATCCTCGAAGGCAAGTGCAAGCTTGAAGCAAGGCTGGCGCGGCTCGGTGATCTGGAGCAGCGCCGTGCCGATGCGAACCTTGTCGCCGATGCACACGCTCGCTTCGTCAAGTCCGGCCACCGTCAGATTCTCGCCCATCGCCCCGGGCCGTAGCCGCGGGGCATGCTGCGGCTGCGCCTCGCGCCAATAATCGTAGGCCGCCGCGGCATAGGCATAGACCGCCTTGTCGCGTCCGCCGTGGACACGCAGATCAGCCTGAGCGTCACCGCCGAGGCCGAGCGCCGCCACTGCGACGGGGCCTGCCACCGGATGCTTGATGAAGCCGCTCGGGACGCGGTTGGGGCCGAGCAGGGCAATCGCACCGACTTGGACCGAAATCACCTTTCCGGGGCTTGCAATCATCCGCGGCGCATCCGATCATCTGGGTCCCGACCACGATAACGAAAGGAGGTGATCCAGTGTCTCATTGTCTCGCGCTGCGGACCGGATTTTTGACGGCCTGTGTCACTGCGGTGACGGCTCGCTGACGCTTCCGGTCGCTGACCGACAATGTGGGCCGTCCGGAGTGATCCGGGCGGCCCTATTGCTTTGCAGGAACCGGCGATCGCCACGGCCAGTCGGTGACCCCGCCCGCAAATAAGGCCCACCAAACTAGCACGGGCTGAAACAGCAGGCGCGGAATATGGTACCAAGGCCCAAGCTTCGTGCCACCGATCGCGATCCCCTCGACCGCATGCCGGATATTTGCCGGGAACACGCAGACGGCATAGGCGGCGAGCATCACCCCCGCCCACCAGCGCAGACGTTTCGTCACCAGCCCGACCGCCCCTGCAAGTTCGCATACGCCGGTGAAGGCAATCACGGCTTCTGGGAACGGCACCCACGGCGGGATTATCGCTAGAAAGCCGCCCGGCGTGACCAGATGCGCGACCCCGGCGGCGAAATAGAACGCTGCCATGACATATCGCATGACCGCCCGGACGGTCTCGCGCCCGGCGGTTGTCAGCTCTTCGGTCCGGCGACCGCGAGTTTGCGGCGGCCACGCGGCTTTGGCGCGACGACAGCGGGGGCAGGCTCAGGAGCCTCGGCAGGGGTACGCTTGTTGCCAAGCCCGATGCGGATCGCAAGGCTACGACGGCGCTCGGCATAATTTGGCGCAACCATCGGATAGTCGGCGGGCAGGCCCCACTTGGTGCGATATGCGTCGGGTGTCATGCCATAGCTCGTCATCAGATGGCGCTTGAGCATTTTCAACTTCTTACCGTCCTCGAGGCAGACGATATAGTCAGGCTTGATCGAAGAACGGACCGATACCGCCGGCTCCTGCTTCGCCTTCTCGGCGACGCGCTTGCCGAC
>CAXTPH010000325.1:0-2870 GCA_964245955.1 uncultured Sphingomonadaceae bacterium
TTGTCCTTGGTCTGGCTGCTGAACTTGGGGTCGGGCAGCTTGACCGAGATGATCGCGGTCAGGCCCTCGCGCATGTCGTCGCCGGTCAGCGCGACCTTCTCCTTCTTCAGCGCGCCGGACTTTTCCGCATAGGTGTTGAGCGTCCGGGTCAGCGCGGCGCGGAACGCGGCGAGGTGGGTGCCGCCGTCGCGCTGCGGGATGTTGTTGGTGAAGCAGAGGACCTGCTCGTAGTAGGAGTCGTTCCACTCGAGCGCGACGTCGATGCCGATGTCGTCGCGCTCGCCGTGGATCGCGACCGGCGCCGGGATCAGCGAGGTCTTCGACTTGTCGAGATAGGCGACGAACGCGGCAATCCCGCCCTCGTAATACAGCTCGGTCGTGACGTGCTCGGCGTGGCGCGCGTCGGTCAGGAACAGGCGGACGCCCGAGTTGAGGAAGGCGAGTTCGCGGAAGCGGTGCTCGAGCTTGGCGAAGTCGAACTCGACGATCTTGAACGTCACCGGCGACGGCAGGAAGGTGACCTCGGTCCCGCGCCGGTCGCCCTGCGGCCCAACGATCGCCAGCGGGGCCTCGGGCTCGCCGTTGCGGAAGGTCATGCTGTGCTCGTGGCCCTCGCGCCAGATGCGGAGGATGAGATAGTCGGACAAGGCGTTGACGACGCTGACGCCGACGCCGTGGAGGCCGCCCGAGACCTTGTACGCGTTCTCGTCGGAGTTGTTGAACTTGCCGCCGGCGTGGAGCTGGGTCATCACCAGCTCGGCGGCGCTGACGCCCTCCTCGCTGTGGATGCCGGTCGGGATGCCGCGGCCGTTGTCGGCGACGGTGACGCTGCCGTCGGCGTTAAGCCGGATGTCGATGCGGTCGCAATAGCCGGCGAGCGCCTCGTCGATCGCGTTGTCGCTGACCTCGAACACCATGTGGTGGAGGCCCGAGCCGTCGTCGGTGTCGCCGATATACATGCCGGGGCGCTTGCGGACCGCGTCGAGACCGCGGAGGACCTGGATCGAATCCGCGCCGTAATCGGCCTCGGCCATGTTGGTTTCGTCGGACAAATGGTTTCCCCGGAGGCACGCTCGGATGCGCGGAACTGTCACAACCATATAGTGACTCACGCGCGCGTACGCGAGACTTAAGCGACCCGCCCGTTTTCGAGGTGCAGCCGCTGCGCGTCGAGGCCGGCGAACAGCGCAATCTCGGTGCCGGTCAGCCAGACCTGTCCGCCGCCTGTGCGCAGCCGGTCGAACAGCGCGGCACGGCGGCCGGGATCGAGGTGCGCGGCGACCTCGTCGAGGAGGAGGATCGGCGCACGGCCGGTGCGTGCGGCGACGAGCCCGGCGTGGGCGAGGACGAGGCCGAGAAGCAGGGCCTTCTGCTCGCCGGTCGAACTGCGCGCGGCGGGCTGCGCCTTGGCGCTATGGGTAACGATCAGGTCGGCGCGGTGCGGCCCGGCGGTCGCGCGGCCGGCGGCGGCATCGGCGGCGCGGTTGCGCGCCAGCGTCGCGACGAAGTCGAGCGTCGCCGGCGTGTCGAGCGCGACCGTCGCGCGGGGAAAGTCGCCGGGGGCGGCGGCAAGCGCATCGCCGAGCGCGTCGACGGTCGCGGCGCGGGCGCGGGCGACATTCGCCCCATGCTCGGCCATCGCGCGTTCGAGCCCCGCCAGCCACACCGGATCGGCCGGCAGCTCGCCGGTCAGCAGTCGCGTCCGCGCACGCATCGCCGCGTCATACCGCGTGATCTCGCCGCCGTGCCCGGAATCGAGCGCGAGGACGAGCCGGTCGAGGAAGCGCCGCCGCGCGCTCGCGGTATCGACGAACAGCCGGTCCATCGCCGGAGTCAGCCACAGCACGCCGAGCCACTCGCTGAGCCGCGCGATTGGCGCAGCCGCCCCGTTGATTCGCACCACGCGCCGGTCGGGGGCGGCAGCGTCGGTCCCGGTGCCGATCTGGACCGCGCCGCCGGGAGCGGCGATCTCGGCGCCGACCGTCCAGCCGCCGGGCCCGTCGGAGCGCGCGGCGTCCGACAGCGCCACCCCACGCAGGCCGCGCCCGGGCGACAGCAGCGACACCGCGTCGAGCAGGTTGGTCTTGCCCTGCCCGTTGTCGCCGGTGATGACGATCGCCCCCGGCTCGAGCGCGACTGCGGCGGCCGTATAACTGCGGAAGTCGGTCAGCGTCAGGCGGGCGATCGTCGACATCGCCGTGACCCCTAGCAACTCACTCCGCCACCGCCCATCCCCGCGCCGCACCCGGCAGCGTCGCCATGAATGCCGCTGCGCTGCTGCGCGTCGCCGCCTGCCGCTCGGGCCCGAGCCGGTCCCAGCCGTCGTACTGCCGCCACAGCCGCGAATTGCCTTTGAGCATGTCGCGATGGCGCGCGAGGAAGTCCCAGTAGAGCGCGTTGAATGGGCAGGCGTCGGGTCCGGTCTTTTGCTTGACGTCGTAGCGGCAGCGCTTGCAGTGATCGCTCATCCGGTCGATGTACGCGCCGCCGCCGGCATAGGGCTTGCTGCCGAGGAGCCCGCCGTCTGCAAATTGGCTCATGCCGTGGACGTTGGGCAGCTCGACCCATTCATACGCATCGGCATAGACGACGAGATACCACTTCTCCACCTGAGCGGGCTCGACCCCGATCAGCATCGCGAAGTTGCCGAGGACCATCAGCCGCTGGATGTGGTGGTTATAGGCTTCGCGCCGCACCTGCTCGACCGACTGCGCAATGCAGCGGAGGTCGGTGCCCCCGGTCCAGTAGAAGTCGGGCAGGTCGCGCGTTGCGCCGAGCGCATTGCTGTCCTCGTACCCCGGGCCGGCATGCCAATAGATGCCACGGACATATTCGCGCCAGCCGATGATCTGGCGGATGAAGCCCTCGGC
>CAXTPH010000326.1:0-2869 GCA_964245955.1 uncultured Sphingomonadaceae bacterium
AGCTCTGGGTGAGACGGCCGCCTTCAGCTTCTACCCCACCAAGAACCTCGCCGCCGCGGGCGACGCAGCGGCGATCAGCAGGGCAAGCGCGATCACGCGCTTAGAAGAATGCCTGCAGCCCGGTCTGCGCCCGCCCGAGGATCAGCGCGTGGACGTCGTGGGTGCCTTCGTAGGTGTTGACCGCCTCGAGGTTCATGACGTGACGAATGACGCCATATTCGTCGGAAATGCCGTTGCCGCCGTGCATGTCGCGCGCGACCCGGGCGATATCGAGCGCCTTGCCGCAGTTGTTGCGCTTGATCAGGCTGATCGCCTCGGGGGCAAGCTGATGTGCATCGAGCAGGCGGCCCGCGGTCAGCGCCGCGCCGAGGCCGAGGGTGATCTCGGTCTGCATGTCGGCGAGCTTTTTCTGCACGAGCTGCGTCTGCGCCAGCGGGCGCCCGAACTGCTTGCGATCGAGTGTGTACTGTCGCGCCGCGTGCCAGCAGAACTCCGCCGCGCCCATCGCCCCCCATGCGATGCCGTACCGCGCGTTGTTGAGGCAGCCGAACGGCCCGGCGAGGCCCTTGACCCCGGGGAGGATTCGGTCGGCGGGAATTGCCACGTCCTGAAGCACGATCTCGCCGGTGACCCCGGCGCGGAGCGCGAACTTGCCCTCGATCTTCGGTGTCGACAGCCCGGCGTCGCCGCGCTCGACGACGAAGCCGCGGATCGTGTCGCTGCCGTCGTCGTTCGCCAGCTTCGCCCAGACGACGAAGACGTCGGCGATCGGGGAATTGGTGATCCACATCTTCGCGCCGTTGAGGACATAGCCGTCGGCGGTGGCGCGCGCGCGGGTCTTCATGCTGCCGGGGTCGGAGCCGGCATCGGGCTCGGTCAGCCCGAACGCGCCGATCAGGTCGCCGGTGGCGAGGCCGGGGAGATACTTCTCGCGCTGCGCCTCGGAGCCATACGCGTGGATCGGGTACATCACGAGGCTCGACTGGACGCTCATCGCCGAGCGGTACGCCGAATCGACGCGCTCGACTTCGCGCGCGACCAGCCCGTAGGCGACGTAGCTCGCGCCCGCGCAGCCATAGCCGTCGATCGTCACGCCGAGCAGCCCGGCGCGACCGAACTTCTTCATCAGCTCGGGATCGAACGTCTCGTGGCGGTTCGCCTCGCGGACGGCGGGCATCAGCTCGGCGTCGCAGAAGGCGCGCGCGCTATCGCGGATCATCCGCTCGTCCTCGCTCAGCTGCGCGTCGAGCAGCAACGGGTCGGCCCAGTCGAAGCGCGGCCATTTGGTTGCGCCCGCAGCGGCGGTCGGCGGCGCAGTAATCTTGGTCTGGATATTCACGGACTGACTCCCAAGGCTTTATTCCTGCCCTAGCGCACTATCGCCGCGGCTTGAACCGTCGTCAGCGACGCGGCGCGCCGATGCCATAGGCGACGACGACCGGCGTCGGGCATCCGCCGACCGCGCGATAGACCGTTAGATATTCCGCCGCCGGCGGCAGGCGGTCGAGCCGCTGGAAGCCATCCGTCTTCGCCGACGTGGCGGGAACGACGCGGGGATCGATCGCACAGCTGCGCGCGGGCCATTCGCGGACGACGTCGGCGAGGGCGGGCATCGATAGCATGACGGCAGTAGTGGCGGCGGCGGCGGCAATCAGGAAACGCATCGGGATTCTCCTCATCGTCACTGCAGCATATCACATCGGCGGCACGTGTGTCCGCACGATCATCGACTGGCTCGCGGTCGCGAGCAGCGCGCCGTCTTCGGCGAACAGCCGCATCCGGCCGTGGGCGAAGCCGCCGGCCAGTCCCTCGATGATCGTGTCGCACAGCACCCATTCGGTCGGCGCCAGCCGCAAGAACCGGATCGTGTTGTCGAGGCTGTTGCCGCCCATCGCCGCGCCGGCCGCGTGGCCGATCCCCGTCGGCAGGAAGTCGACCATCAGCGCGAGCGTGACGCGGTCGACCGGACCGCCGTCGGTCCGCCGCACCCACATCGCCGACTCGCCATCGACGCTCGGCCCACCGACGCGGCGTTCGGCGCCGTAGCGGCCACGCGCGATCCGCTGGTCGAACTGGGCGTTGAGGTCGTCGTCGCGACGGACCCAGTCGTAGCGCATCGGCGCGCAATCGGCGGGCGGCGGCACGTCGGGCATCGCCGCCCATTGCATCGCCAGCGCGTCGGGCCGGCTGCCGAGCGCGGCGTTTACGGTGAATATCTCGGGCGCGCCGACGTGGCCGGTGACGCGCGCTTGGCTCGAATGCCGCCCGCTGACCGGCACGACGACGTCGAGGTCGAGCACCGCCGGCGGTCGGGCGAACGACAGATATTGCGCGGTCGCCCAGACCGTCGGGCGGCCGGTCGCGCGCTCGAGCGCGGCGATCGCGCTGCCGAGTCCGGCGCCGCCGAACAGAAACTGGTTGTCGGGCGGCCCGACGGCGATCGACGGCGTCACCGCGAGGGTGAAGCGCGTCGCGCTGTCGGTCGTGCCGAGGTCGATCATCCCGCGTCCGCACCGTGAATGAACGCACGGATGCGGTCGGTGAACGCGGGCGCGGCGAACGGCGCGATCGGCGCGGGGGCGGTGCCGCCGTCGGCGAGCAAGGCGTCGATCGCCGGCCCAAGCGCCGCCTCGTCGGCGGCGACTGTCAGTCCGCCACGCTGGCCGATCGTCGCCGCGGTCGCGAGCCTGCCGGGCCTGGTCGAGGCGTCCGAGATCACGCTGACCTTCGACGACAACTCCGCGGCGGGCCTCGTCTTCGGCCATTACGACCAGAACCTCGCGCATATCGAGCGGCGCCTCGGCGTGACCCTGAACGCGCTGGGCAATCGCGTGGTGGTCAAGGGTCCGCCCGACCTCGCCTCACGGGC
>CAXTPH010000327.1:0-2837 GCA_964245955.1 uncultured Sphingomonadaceae bacterium
GCTGGCATCACCTTCCCACGTCGGCTCGGCGGGGACGAGATCGAGGCCGGCGGCTTGTTCCTGGATCAGCAGCGCGAGCATCGCGCGCTCGTTGGCGGCATCGGGCGCGGTGGCGCGGAAGCGCTCGATCGACGCGTTGAGGTCGAGCAAGCCCTTGTAAAGCCCCGACTGCGCGATCGGCGGCGTCATGTAGCTGATCAGCGTTGCGTTCGATCGACGCTTGGCGATCGTGCCCTCGCTCGGATTGTTCGAGGCGTAGAGATAGAAGTTCGGCAGATCGCCGATCAGCCGGTCGGGCCAACACTTCGCCGACAGTCCGGCCTGCTTGCCCGGCATGAACTCGAGCGCGCCGTGGGTGCCGAAGTGGAGCGCGGCGTGGGCACCAAAGTCCTCGCGGATCCAGCGGTAGAAGGCGCTGAAGGCGTGGGTCGGGCTGAACGTGCCGTCGAACAGCAGCCGCATCGGGTCGCCCTCGTAGCCGAACGGCGGCTGGATGCCGATGAAAACATTGCCGAAGATGCCGCCGAGGACGTTGATGCCGTGACCGTCGGCGAGGCTGCGGCCCGGGGCGGGACCCCATTGCGCTTCGATCTCGGCGAGATACGGCTCGCGGCGGACATGATCGTCGGTGGCGATGCGGGCGGCGACGTTGGCGTCGGCCCCGTAGCGCTCGGCGTTGCCTTTGAGGATCGTTTCGCGGAGTGCGTCGACGCTGGCGGGCAGGTCGACGGCATAGCCCTCGGCCTTGAGCCGCTCCAACGTGTTGTAGACGCTATCAAACACCGACAGATATGCGGCGGTGCCGACCGCGCCGGCGTTCGGCGGGAAGTTGAAGATGACGAGCGCAAGCTTGCGGTTCGCCCGCTCGGCGGCGCGCAGGTCGATCAGCTTGAGGGTCCGCGCAGCGAGTGCCTCGGCGCGCTCGGGGCACGGCTGCATGACCCGTGTGCCCTCCGACGCGGGGAACGCACAACTACGCGCACAGCCGGTGCACACGCTGCCAACACCGTCCGACCGACCCCCGAACACCGTCGGGACCGTCGCGCCATCGAGCTCGGGGATCGCGACCATCATCGTCGCCTCAAGCGGCAGCAGGCCCTGGTTGCCCGCGCCCCACGCCTGCAGCGTCTGGAACTCGAGCGGGTGGGCGGCGAGATACGGAATGTCGAGCGCGGCGAGCGCTTCGGCGGCGGCGGCGGAGTCGTTGTACGCCGGCCCGCCGACAAGGCTGAACCCGCTCAGCGAGACCATCGCGTCGATCACCGGCTTGCCGTCACGCACGAAGAAGGCGTCGATCGCCGGGCGCGCATCGAGGCCGCTCGAGAACGCCGGAATAACGCGCAAGCCGCGCGCCTCGAAGGCGGTGATGACGCCGTCGTAATGGCCGGTGTCGCTGCCGAGCAGGTACGAGCGCAGGACGAGCAGGCCGACGGTGCCGGTAACGGGAACCGCGGGCAGCGGCAGGTCGGCGACGCGCTCGGATAGGCGGCCGGCCATGCGCGGGTGATACACACCGAGTTCGGGATAATCGGCCGGCGCGGCGACGGTCATTGTTCCGCGCAGGGCCCGGCGCGGGCCGTCGGCGTAGCGGTCGACGAGGTTGCGGACGAGGTTGGCGAAATTCTCGTCGGATCCGGCAAGCCAGTATTGCAGCGTCAGGAAATAGGCGCGGACGTCCTGCGCGGTGCCGGGGATGAACCGCAGTATCTTCGGCAGCCGCTTGAGCATCGCCATCTGCCCCGATCCCGACGAAGACGTCCCGGGCTTCGACGAGCCGCGCAGCTTCTTGAGCAGCGCGAGCGGGCCCTTGGCCGGCTTGTCCATCCGATAGTCGCCGAGGCGGGTCAGCTTGACCACCGCGGCGTCGCTCATCGCACCGACCATCGCGTCGCAATGCTCGCGTCGGGCTTCGAGCGCGGGCATCACCGCCTTGATGTGATCGTCGAGGAACAGCATCGTCGCGAGCACGATGTCGCCGCGGGCGATGTCGGCGCGGCACTGGTCGAGGCTCTCGGGCGAGCCTTCCCAATCGGCGGCGGCGTGAAACTGGAGGCTGAGGCCGGGATGATCGCGACGCAGCGTCGCCTCGGCGCGGGCGGCCGCTCCCGACAGGTGATTGTCGAGCGTAACGATGACAACACGGACCGGCGCGGCCCCCGTGTCGACCGTCATGTCATCAGCGCGCGAAGTGCGACTTGGCATCATAAAGCGTCTCGATGTTGATGGCGGCCAGCCCACGTTCGCTGGCGAAGCGCTCGGTATTGCGGCGCGCCTTGCCGCGGACGAAAAACGGAATCTTGTTGAGTTCTTTTTGAGCGTCGGGCGTCCACTCGATGTCGTTGGCCGCGGTCGGCGCGCTCGGTACCGCTACAGTCGCCAAGGCGGCGACGGGTTCGCCGACTGCTGCCACCGGCTCGCTCACGGTTGGAGCCGCTGCGCCATGACCGCCAAGATGTGAGGCACCGGCGGCGTCGTTGAACTCGAAATCGTCGCGGAACATCACCAGTAGATGCTCCTCGAGGCCCATCACCAGCGGGTGGACCCACGTGTCGAACAGGACGTTTGCGCCCTCGAACCCCATCACCGGCGAATAACGCGCAGGGAAGTCCTGGACGTGGACCGGGGCCGAGATCACCGCGCACGGGATGCGCAGCCGCTTGGCGATGTGGCGCTCCATCTGCGTGCCGAGCACGAGTTCGGGGTGGAGGGCGGCGATCGCTTCCTCGACCTCGAGATAGTCGTCGGTGATCAGCGGCTCGATGCCGTATTTCTTCGCGGCGTCGCGGATGTCGCGAGCGAATTCACGGTTGTAGCAGCCAAGGCCGACGACCTCGAAA
>CAXTPH010000328.1:0-2831 GCA_964245955.1 uncultured Sphingomonadaceae bacterium
GCACCGTCCGACTGCTCGTCGCGGTCGGCCTCGGCGCGGCGGCGTTCAACATGCAGGACGTGCTTCTCGAGCCGTACGGCGGCGAGGTGCTTCACATGACCGTCGGCGAGACGACCGCGCTGACCGCGTTGTGGGCGTTCGGCACGCTGATCGGCCTCGGCATCGCCGCGCGGCTGCTTGGACGCAACTTCGATCCCAGCCGGCTCGCGGGTTACGGCATTGTTCCGGGATTGGTCGCCTTCGCTGGCGTCGCGCTGTCGGGTCCGCTCGGCTCGCCGTGGCTGCTCGGCCTCGGCGTCGCCGGTATCGGTCTCGGCGGCGGGCTCTTCTCGGTCGGCACGCTGACCGCGGCGATGGCGCTGTCGACCAATGGTCAGTCGGGGCTCGCGATCGGCGCGTGGGGCGCGGTCCAGGCATCGTGCGCCGGGGTTGCGATCGCGCTGGCGGGCATCTTCCGCGATGTCGTCACCGGCATGGCGATGCGCGGTGATCTCGGCACGGCGCTGACTGGCCCGGCGAGCGCCTACGGCCTGCTTTACGGGATCGAAATAATTCTACTTTTTGCCACGCTTGCGGCGATCGGACCGCTGGCGCAGCCGAGCTTTTCGACGCAGACTGTCCACCGGCAGTTCGGCTTGTCCGAACTTCCAGCCTGAGGGAATGAACCCATGAATGTCGTTCTTGTCGGAAATACCGACTATGCCGAGTTGGCCTTGTGGGCGTTCTTCCTGTTTTTCCTCGGGCTGATCGTCTACCTGCGACGCGAGGACCGGCGCGAGGGCTATCCGCTGGAAAGCGACGTCACCGGCCGCCTCGAGAATCCAGGCTGGCTGTTCCGTCCCGACGACAAGACCTTCATCCTGTCGAATGGTCGCGGTGTCGTCCACGCGCCGGGCAAGCGCGTCTTCGAGGCACCCAATCCGATGACGCGGCGGATGTCCCCTTACGAAGGTGCGCCGATCGAGCCAACCGGTAATCCGCTCGTCGACGGCGTCGGGCCGGCTGCTTGGGCCGAGCGCGCGCACGCCCCCGACATCATGCTCGACGGCAGCCCGAAGATCGTGCCGCTCGACAAGAGCCACAACTTCTGGATCGCGCGCCAGGATCGCAACCCGATCGGCATGCCCGTCTTTGGCTGTGACAACATCATGTCGGGCGTCGTCAGCAACGTCTGGGTCGACCAGATGGAGCGCGTGATCCGCTATCTCGAGGTCCGCCTGATGGGCGATGCCGGCGGTGCCGGACGCTCGGTCACCGTGCCGATGGCGATGTGTCAGGTCAACGCACGGCGCGGGACGGTCAAGGTCGACGCGGTGCGCGCCGACCAGTTCGCCGCGGCGCCGGCGCTCGCCAGCGACAGCCAGATCACCTTCAACGAGGAAGAGCGCGTCGTCGGCTATTTCGGTGGCGGCTACCTCTACGCCAAGCGCTCGCGAATCGAGCCTTTCCTGTGAGCGAGTACGCCAACGAGCCGATCCGGGGCCTCCCCGGGCTGCTGCCGCCTGGTGAGCATATCGTCTGGCAGGGCGCCCCGGCGTGGCGGTCGCTCGCGCGCAAAGCGATGCATATTTATCTCGTCGGCGGCTATTTCGCGCTGCTGGTGGCATGGAGCCTCCTGAACGTCGCGACTGGGCACAAGGCGATGGCGGCAGCGCTGCCCGGCATCGAGATCACCCTCGGCGTCGGCGCAGCGGCGTTCACGCTGCTGACCTTGCTCGGCTGGCTGTCGGCGCGGGCGACGGTCTACACGATCACCAACAAGCGCATCGTCCTGCGCTTCGGCATCGCCTTGCCGAAGTGCGTCAACCTTCCCTTCTCGCAGATTTCGGCTGCCGGCCTCGAAGTGCACCGCGACGGTACCGGCGATCTGCCGCTGTCGGTCAAGGAAACCCGCCTCGGCTATATCCACCTCTGGCCGCACGTCCGGCCGTGGCGGATCGGCAAGCCCGAGCCGATGCTGCGGTCGCTCGTCGACCCGCGTGCGGTCGCGCGGATCCTGGCCGACGCGCTCGCCGATGCTGTCCCCGGCCGCCGCAGCGCCTTCGCCGAGCCGACCGCGGCGCAGGTGTTCGCGCCCGAGGGATCGCTCGCGGCATGAGCGAGATCGACTCCCAGCCATTCCCCAAGGCGCCGCTGATCGGCGCAGGGATCCTCGTCGGCGTGACGATCCTGTTCGCGGCGGGACCCCGGCTCGGCTATCTACCACCGGTCCACACCGCGTCGACCGAGCGCGTGGCCAAGCATGTCACAGTGGTCGAAACCCGCGACCTGCGCTTTACCGATCGCGCTGACGGCGCGCTGGTGATCGACGACACCACGCGCGGCACCGTCGCCGCGGTCCTGCCGCACGGGACCAACAACGGCTTCATCCGCGGCGTCCTGCGCGGCATGGCGCGTGACCGGCTGCTCCGTAGCGTCGGTAAGACGCCGCCGTTCCGCCTGACGCTGTTCAGCGACGGCGCGCTGACGCTCTTCGACCCGTCGACCGGGCGCAACATCGAGCTCGGCTCGTTCGGGCCGACCAACAAGCAATCGTTCGCCGACCTGCTGCTGACGCACCGCCCGGTGCCCAGCAAGGAAGCGGTCCTCGGCAAGGTCGACCTGTAATGGGCGTCTTCAGCACCGCCGAGACGCTGAGCTGCACTATCGAAGTGGAGCACAGCAACGAGAGCCTGCACGCGCACGTCGCGCTCGACGGCAACCCGGCGATCGGTCCGGGCGACCGCGTCCGCGTCCATGGCGCAGCGATCCGCGTCGGGTTCGGCGAGAAGATCAGCGTCCGCCGCAACGCGACGCTGACCCGTGCGGGGGCGCTGCTCCGGGCGTGGACG
>CAXTPH010000329.1:0-2823 GCA_964245955.1 uncultured Sphingomonadaceae bacterium
GGAATACCAGTTGCGATGCCATCTCGGTCGTCAGGTCGGCGATCATCGAGCCGTAGGCGATGTCACCCGGGACCCGCTGCGCGGTCAGCGCCCGCCCGCCGACGACGAGCCCGCCGATCTGCGCGAACGGCAGGACGTCGGTCGCGCCCTCGCGCACCGTCCGCGCCCAGATGTACGCGCCGACGGGTCCGCCGCCCGGCGCGACCGCGCGCCACGCCGCGCCGAGCAGCGCGAGGACGATCAGCGAATACAGGCAATAGGCCGCGTAGCCGGCAGCGCCGATGCGGGCGATCGCGGCGAAGACCGGCGCGACGCCGACCGAGCCGACGATCCACGCCGCGACGGCGAGCCCGGCGAGGGTCAGGAGGAGGATGACGATGCGGGTCACGCCCGCCGCCTACACCCGCAGTCCTCCCCGCGAAAGCGGCGACGACGCGGGCCGTTTCAACGAACGAAGCGCAGCGCCAGCCGCATCGCCGCGGGAACGAAGCGCGGGCGCAGCAGCCGGGCATCGTACACCCCGAGCCGCCGGTCGTTCTCCGCGAGGCAGATCCGCGCCAGTCCGGCGAAGCTGATCTCGACCCCCAGCTCCTTCGACCCGTTGAGGGTGAAGTTGTTCTCCTGCGCCTTGGTGCTGTCGCCCATGCCGCGCGCCATGTCGACGCGCTCCCACATCAGGAACGCCCAGACGGCGGCGACCTTGGCGGCGAACAGCGGCTTCTTCCACCACGGCAGGTTCGCGCGGTGCCACGCGACCCAGTTGACGAAGAACAGGATGTGCCGCCCCTCCTCGCGCATCACCGGCTCGAACGTGTCGACGAGCTCGGCGGGGAAGAAGCCCGAATCCTTGGCGATCTTGAACAGGCCGAAGCCGAAGAAGCTGTCGATGCATTCCGAAAAGCCGGTCACCATGAACGCCCATTCGGGATCGCGCGGGGTGACATAGGCGGGCTCGGGCACGAGGTCGATGCCATAGGCGCCGACCATGTCGCCGAGGACGAGCTTGTGCCGCGCCTCCTCGAACGCGTTCATCTCGACCGCCGAGCGCATCAGCGGGTCGGCGATCGTCGCTGCATAAGTCTCGACGTTCAGGCTCGCGCGGCCCTCGGTGGCCACCGCGATATCCCAGATCGGCAGCGAGGTGATTCGCGCCTGCGTCGCGGGATCGAGCTTCGGCCAGTCGATCAGCGCCGGCTTGTACGGGTCGTGCGTCGTCAGCATCGTCCGGCACATCAGCGCCGCGTGCGCCGCGCTGCCCGGCCGGATCGTGCCGTCCGGGTCTGCCGGCATCTCGCGCGGGAAAGCGGTGAAGGCGGCTTTCGCTATGGGTGCGTTCATCGGGTCGGCTCCGTCAGTCCTTCGCGTGTGCAGCAAACGATCCTAGGCGGATGTCGGCTGCGGCGATCCGGGCGGCGATCGCCGGATCGAGCAGGCCGGCTAACTCGGCCGTATGCCGGTACGCTGGCCCATGCCCCGGATAATCGTCGCGCGCTGCCGGGTGAAGGTAGATTTCGCTCAGGCCGTCGGGGAGGCGGTCGATCGCCGCGCCCAGCCGCGCAGCGGTCATCGCGCCGGAATGCGCCAAGCCGAACACTGCATCGGGCACCGCGATCCCTCGGGCACGGAAGCGGCGGGCGACGCGCTTCGCCCACGGATCGGTCAGCGACGGCGCCCCCGGCTCGATCGGGGCGCGGACCGCGCGGAGGCCATAGCGCGCACCGATGGTCGCGATCAGCCAGGCGATCGTCGGGTGGAGGTGGAAGTGCTTGTGCGCGTTGACATGGTCGAGCCGCAACCCGGTCGCGGCGAAGGCAGCGAACTGTGCCTCGATCTCGGCGGCGAGCTGGCGGCGGGTGGGGGGGAGGAAAAACATCGCCGCGCCCGCCAACGCCATGTTGTCGCGAAACCGGCCCGCAGCGTCGACCAGCCCCGGCACCCGGTCGGGCGGCAGCACCGGGGTGCCGTCGACGAGGACGAGGTGGAGGCCGACGCCGAGTTCCGGCATCGTTTTGGCGCGTGCGACCGCATCGGCGGCGGCGGGGGCACCGACCATCAGGCTCGCGGCGGTCAGGACGCCGGTACGGTGCGCGATCTCGACCGCCTCGTTGACCGCGACGTCGTTGCCGAAGTCGTCGGCGGTGACGACGAGGCGTTTCAATGCCCCCCCTCCCCTTCAGGGGAGGGGTCGGGGGTGGGGCAGTCGCCACGGACACTCAGGCTCGGACCGACCCCACCCCCGGGCCGGCTTCGCCGTCTCTCGCCCCTCCCCTGAAGGGGAGGGGAGGTCACACCGCCTCTTTGCGCCGGCGCAGGAAGTCGAAGAACTCGACGCCCTCGCGCAGGCGGCGCTTCATCATCTGCCAGTCGGTCAGCATCTCGCGGACGATTTCCCAGATCTTCGACGGGCGAAAATAGAAGCGCTTGTAGAACTCCTCGACCTTCTCGAAGATCACCGACGAGTGAAGGTGCGGATAGCTCAGCTGCGCGATCTGGTTGCCATCGTCGGTCAGCAGGCTGTTGCTGTTGTCGAACCAGCCGTTCTCGGTCGCCTGCTTGTACAGGAAAGTGCCGGGGTACGGCGCGGCGAGCGACACCTGGATCGTGTGCGGGTCGATCTCCTTGGCGTAGTTGATCGTCTCCTCGATCGTCTCGAGCGTCTCGCCGGGCAGGCCGAGAATGAAGGTGCCGTGGATCGTCAGGCCGAGCGCGTGCGCGTCCGTGGTGAACCGGCGCGCGACATCGGTGCGCAGGCCCTTCTTGATGTTGTGCAGGATTGGCTGCTTGCCGCTTTCGTAGCCGACGAGCAGCCCCCGGCAGCCGCCC
>CAXTPH010000330.1:0-2796 GCA_964245955.1 uncultured Sphingomonadaceae bacterium
CCGCGACCACCGAATAATAGTTCGCCGTCCCCTTCCACGGGCAGCCGCTCGTCGTCGCGCTCGGGGTCAGGACGCCGGGCGTGACGCTGTCGATCGGGAAATAATGGTTGTTCTCGACGACGACGGTCTGGTCCGATTCAGCGATGACGGTGTCGTTCCACATTGCCTTGACCATGATCTGCTCCTCGGTTGCCTTGCTCGCGATATAGGGTGTGAACCGTGCGATGACAGGCGGTGGTTGGCCGCGCGGCGCGCAACGTGCATGGTAATCGGGTGTTCGCCCTCCTCCGCCCCGCGCTGTTCGCCCTCGATCCCGAGCGCGCGCACCAGCTGACGATCGCGGCGCTCGAGCTTGGGCTCGGCCCGCGGACGCGCGACGACGATGCTTTGCTGGCGACGACGCTCGCCGGGCTTGACCTGCCCAACCCTGTCGGGCTGGCGGCGGGCTTCGACAAGGACGCGCGCGTGCCGGCGGCGATGCTCGGCATGGGCTTCGGTTTCGTCGAGGTCGGCACCGTCACCCCGCGCCCGCAGGCGGGAAATCCGAAACCCCGGGTCTTCCGGCTGGTCGCCGACCGCGCGGTGATCAACCGGCTCGGCTTCAACAATGGCGGGGTCGCCGCCGCGGTTGCGCGGCTCGCGGCCACGCCGCCGCGCGGTGTGGTCGGGGTGAACATTGGCGCCAACAAGGACAGCGCCGACCGCGTCGCCGACTATGCCGCCGCCGCGCGGGCGGTGCGGGGGGTCGCCGCCTATATCACCGTCAACATCTCGTCGCCGAATACGCCCGGACTGCGCGGGCTGCAGGACCCCGGCGAGCTGACCGCGTTGATCGCCGCCGTCCTTGCCGAAGGGGGGCGGGTGCCGGTGCTCGTCAAGGTCGCGCCTGATCTCGATCCGGCGGCGATCGACGGCATCGCCCGGGTCGCCCTCGACGGCGGGGTTGCCGGGCTGATCGTTTCGAACACGACGCTCGCGCGCCCCGGCATCGCCAGCACCGAGGCGGGAGGCCTGTCGGGGCAGCCGTTGTTCGCGCCGTCGACGGAAATCCTCCGCGCCTTCGCCCGGGCGACCGGCAAGGCCCTGCCGCTGATCGGTGTCGGCGGCATCGCGTCGGGGACCGACGCCTATGCCAAGCTGCGCGCCGGGGCGAGCGCGGTCCAGCTGTACACCGGGCTCGTCTTCCACGGTCCCGGGCTCGTCGGACGGATCAAGACCGAGCTTGCCGCGCTCCTCCGCCGCGACGGCTTCGCGCGCGTCGCCGATGCGGTCGGGGTCGACGCTTGATGCGGGCGGAGCCCGGCGCTTGATGCTGGCGGAGCCCGGCGCTTGATCGCCCGGCCCGCGTCGATATGGTTGCGATCGGGTAACAGGGAATGATGGTGAAGCAGCTCACACTGGCACTGACGCTCGCCGTTGCCGCCACGTCCGTTGCGGCGAAGCCGCCCGCCGTGCCGCGGGCGATGGTCTCCGCCGCCGATCCGCGTGCTGCCGCCGCCGGGATCGCGATGCTCAAGGCCGGGGGCACGGCGATGGACGCGGTGGCGGCGGTGCTGATCGCGCTGACGGTGGTCGAGCCGCAGTCGTCGGGGATCGGCGGCGGCGGGCTGCTCGTCTACCAGCCGGTCGGGAGCGCGACGCCGGCGACCTTCGACGGGCGCGAGACCGCCGCGGCGAGCGCGACCGACGCGCTGTTCCTGCTCCCCGATGGCACCCCACAGCCGTATCGCGAGGCGATCCCCGGCGGGCGCAGCGTCGGCGTGCCGGGCAATGTCGCGATGCTCAGGCTCGCGCACGACAAATACGGCAAGCTGCCATGGGCGAAGCTGTTCGACCCGGCGATCGCGCTCGCGCGCGGCGGCTACGACATCACGCCGCGGCTGGCGAAGACGATCGCGGGCAGCGCGGCGACGCTGGCGCGGACGCCGGCCGCCGCCGGGCTGTTCCTCCACGCCGACGGCACGCCGAAGGCGGCGGGCGAGCATATCGTCAACGAGGCGCTGGCGAAAACGTTCGAGGCGATCGCCGCGAACGGCCCCGCTGCGTTCTACACCGGCCCGGTCGCGGCGTCGGTCGTCGGGGCGGTGACCACTGCGCCGACGAACAAGTCGGCGATGACGCTCGCCGACCTGGCGGCCTATCACGCCAAGGCGCGCGCGCCGGTGTGCGGCGCGTACCGCAGCTACCGCGTCTGCTCGATGGGGCCGCCGTCGGCCGGCGGCACCGCCGTCGTCGCGCTGCTCGGTCAGCTCGAACGCTTCGACCTCGCCACGCTTGGCAAGGAGTCGCCGGTCGCGTGGCACCTGTTCGCCGAAAGCGAGCGCCTCGCCTTCGCCGACCGCGCGGCGTACGGCGGCGATGCCGACTTCGTAGACGTGCCGGTCAAGGGCTTGACCGCGCCCGCCTATCTCGCCGAGCGCAGCAAGCTGATCGACCCTGCCAAGGCGATGGCGCACGCCGACCCCGGGACGCCGCCGGGGGCACCGGCGCGCCACGCGCCACGCCCGCGCGAAATCCCGTCGACCTCGGATTTCGCGGTCGCCGACCGGGCCGGCAATGTCGCCTCGCTGACCTCGACGGTCGAGGGGCCGTTCGGCAGCTCGCTGGTGGCGAACGGCTTCATGCTCAACAACGAACTCACCGATTTCGACTTCGTCCCCGAGGTCGCCGGAGCGAAGGTTGCCAACCGCGTCGAAGGCGGCAAGCGGCCGCGGTCGTCGATGTCGCCGGCGATCGTCTACGATCATGCCGGCAAGGTGATCCTGATCGTCGGCGCGGCCGGCGGCCAGACGATCC
>CAXTPH010000331.1:0-2734 GCA_964245955.1 uncultured Sphingomonadaceae bacterium
CGGATCTTATGCTGGCTGCGCTCGTTCTGGTACGCGACGACGAGGCCGGTCGGCATGTGGGTGATGCGGACGGCGGAGTCGGTCGTATTGACGTGCTGCCCGCCCGATCCGCTCGCGCGATAGGTATCGATCTTGAGGTCCTTGTCCTCGACGACGATGTCGATGTCGTCGTCGACGACCGGATAGACCCAGACGCTGGCGAAGCTCGTGTGCCGCCGCGCCGCGCTGTCGTACGGGCTGATCCGAACGAGGCGATGGACGCCGCTCTCGGTCTTTGCCCAGCCATACGCGCCGGCACCTTTCAGCAGCAGCGTCGCCGACTTGATCCCCGCCTGCTCGCCGGCGTGAAAGTCCATCAGCTCGACCTTGAAGCCGCGCTTCTCGCCCCAGCGGCTGTACATCCGCTGGAGCATCCCGGCCCAGTCCTGGCTTTCGGTCCCGCCCGCGCCCGAATTGACCTCGATATAGCTGTCGTTGCCGTCGGCCTCGCCTGCGAGCAGGGCGGCGACCTTGTCGGTCTCGGCCTTGGCGGCGAGGAGGCAAAGCGCGGCGACGCCGTCGTCGGCCATCGCGATGTCGCCCTCGGCCTCGGCCATCTCGATCAGCTCGGATGTGTCGGCGAGCTCGCTCTCGATCGCGCGCGTCGCCGAGATCGCCTCATCGAGGCGGCGGCGTTCCTGCATCACGGCTTGGGCGGCCTTGGGGTCGTTCCACAGCGACGGGTCCTCGACCCGCGCGTTCAGTTCGTCGAGACGGCGGAGGGCGCGATCCCAGTCAAAGAAACCTCCTCAGCAGGTCGAGCGCCTGCTGGATCTTGACGACATGGGCTTCGCCCTCGGCACGCATTGGTCTTGAACTCCGGATGAGCGCCGCACTTAGGGGCACCACCCTGCCCGGCGCAAGATTACTTCACGTCGCTGATCGTCGCGTGCCGGACCGAACATAGCCAGCGGTCGCCGTCGCGCCGCCAGATTTCGGTGACGCGATAGGTCTCGGCATGGCCGGCGTTGCGCGTTTTGCCACGCGGGGTGATGTGCTCCTCGCCCATTAACAGCACCTCGCCGGTCGGACGGATCGCGGCGTATTCGATGACGCGCTCGCTCGACGCATAGTCGATCAGCCCGGCCTTGAACGCGCCGATCGTCTGCGGTCCCGTCAACACGCGGTTGGCGGGCGAGTTGACGACCAGCTCGGGGGCCTGGCCGACGGCGAAGGCGTCGACGTCGTGATTGAGCGACGCCGTGCCCGCGACGGTTCCGGCGGCGATGGCGGCGGCGATCGCCGGATCGGCGGCGGCGAGGCGGGCGGCATCGTTGGCGAAGGTCACGGTCGTCGCGGCGGCGGCGGGCATCGACAATCCTCCCAGAGCGATCACGATCAGATAACGGAGCATACTTACCGCATCCTTTCCTCCGAACGGTGCCTCAATATATACCGCCCGCCTTGCGCAGGAAATCCGAGTCCGACCGGACGACAACGCGGCCTTTCTCCGCCACCGGATCGCGCGCGAGGCTGCCCGTACGGCGCGGCTCGCTTTCGGGCTTGAACGCTTCCCAGATGATCGACGCCTTGATGTCGGTGTCGTCTGGGGTGCCGCCGTAGACGCGCTTGCCCGACCGGCGTTCGACCTTGACCATGCGGATGCCCGGCGCGACTTGGAACGGGATTTTCGGTGCGTCCTTGAGCGCGACATCGGCGAACTCATGGAACACCGGCACCGCGATCGTACTTCCCTGCGCACCGCCGCCAAGCGAGCGCGGCTTGTCGTAACCAAGGTACAGACCGCCGATCAGGTCGGGGGTGCCGCCGACGAACCAGACGTTGGTCGGGCCGTTGGTCGTGCCGGTCTTGCCCGCCATCGGGCGGTTGAAGTCGCGCAGCCGCACCGCCGTGCCGCGGGTGACGACGCCCTCCATCAGATGGACGATCTGATACGCGGTGCGCGCGTCGATCGCCTGTTTCGGCACGCCGCCGGGGCGCGGCATCGGCTCGCCGGCATAGTCGGGGGTGTTGCAGCCGTCGCATTGGCGCGGGTCGGCGCGCCAGATGACCTTGCCGTCGCGGTCCTGAACATAGTCGATCAGCGTCGGCGTCATCTTGCGCCCGGCGTTGAACAGCTGCGAGTAGGCGTTGACCATCCGTCCGACCGTCGTGTCGCCCGCGCCGAGCGCGATCGCGAGCACCGCCGGATAGTCGCCGACACCGAGCGCCTTCGCCTGCGCCACGACCTTGTCCATGCCGGTGTTGTACGCGACGCGCACCGTCATCAGGTTGCGCGACTGCTCGAGGCCCCAGCGCAGCGTCTGCGCCCCCGCATAGCCCCCGCCGAAGTTCTTGAAGCACTTGGTCCCGAGCGACCTCGTTTGGAACACGCAGTACGGTGCGTCGACGACGATCGACGACGGGGTGAAGCCGTTGTCCATCGCGGTCGCGTAGACGATCGGCTTGAAGGTCGACCCCGGCTGGCGCAGCGCCTGCGTCGCGCGGTTGAAGCTCGACGCGCGTGCGTCGAAGCCGCCGACCATCGCGAGCACGCGCCCCGAATGCGGGTCCTCGGCGACGAACCCGCCGCTGATCGCCGGGATCTGGCGCAGGGCATAGGCGTGTCCCGACTTCGCCACCGGCACGACATCGCCGGCCCGCAGCAGCTCGCGCGCGGCGCGGCCGCCTAGCGTGCTCGTCGCGCTCGACGCGAGCAGCGTGCCCGTCGACCCGTCGGTGAAGCCGAGGCGGA
>CAXTPH010000332.1:0-2731 GCA_964245955.1 uncultured Sphingomonadaceae bacterium
CAGCGCCATGCCGTCCACGCCCAGTTTCTGCCGCAGGCTACGCACGACGACGCGCAGATATTCGACGTCGTCGTCGTGTGCCGGTCCCCACCCCGCGCGCAGCAACTGCCGATGCGTCAGCACCCGCCCCGGGTGCTTCGCGAGTTCGGCGAGGAAGGCGTACTCCTTCGGGGTCAGCCGGACCTCGTCGTCGCCGTGACGGACGCGGCGCTGCACGAGGTCGATCGTCAGCGTGCCGACGGTGACGACCTCGGCTTCGGCTTCGCTCGCCAGCCGGTGCCGCAGCCCGGTGCGGATGCGCGCGAGCAGCTCGTCGCTGTCGAACGGCTTGGCGACGAAATCGTCGGCGCCGAGGTCGAGCGCGGCGACTTTCTCCTCGGTCTGGTCGCGCGCCGACACGACGATCAGCGCCGCCTTGCCCTTGATCAGCGGGATCAGCTCGAGCCCGTCGCGATCGGGCAGGCCGAGGTCAAGCAGCACGAGGTCGGGCTTGTCGATCGCCAGCGCGCTGAGCGCCGCCCGCGCCGTATCGGCCTCGACGACGGCATAGCCCGCGCGCGCCAGCGTGCCGCGCACCAGCCGCCGGATCGCGGCCTCGTCGTCGACGACGAGGATCGTCGCCGCGATCATCCCGCTGCCGCCACGTCGGACACCATCTCTGGCGCGACCGGCGCCGCACGGACCAGCAGACTTTCGGGGAACTGCACCGCGAAACGCGCGCCATGCGGCGCGGTCCGGGTGCTCGCGGCGACGGTCAGGCCCATCGCCTCGGCGAAGCCCTTGACGATCGCGAGGCCGAGGCCGGTGCCGTCCTTGGTCCGGTCAGACCCTTCGACGCGGAGGAAGGTGTCGAAGATCCGCGCCTCGCTCCCCGGCGGCAGCCCGGGACCTTCGTCGAGCACCGCGAGCTCGATGCCGTCATGGCGGCGCGTTGCGGCGATCGTCACCGTCGTCCCCGGGTCGGCGTACTTGCCGGCATTGTCGAGCAGGTTGATCAGGCAATGGTGGAACAGCTGCGGGTCGATCCGCACCAGCGGCAGGTCGGGCGGCACCGCCAGCGCGATCGGATGATCGGCGAGCGCGCGGCGGACGTCGTGGACCGCGCCGGCGACCGCGTCGGTCAGGTCGGTCGGTTCGACGTGGAGGTTGAGCGCCCCGGCCTCGATCCGCGCCATGTCCAGCAGGTTGGCGACGAAGCGTCTGAGCCGCTGCGTCTCGGAATCGAGCGTGTCGAACAGCGGGGTATTCGCCGCCGTCGCCGCGGTCGCGCGCAGCTCGTTCGCCGCCGCGACGATGCTCGTCAGCGGCGTCCGCAGGTCGTGGCTGACGCTCGCGAGCAGCGTCGCGCGGAGCCGGTCGCGCTCGCGCAGCTGGGCGACGTCGGCCATCTCGGCCTCGAGCTGGATGCGGTCGAGCGCGAGCGCCGACTGATCGAGGACGCTCGTCAGCAGGGCAAGGCTGTCGGGGCGCAGCGGGTCGCGCCCATCGTCGCGCGCCATGCCGATGACCGCGATCGTACCGCGTGCCGTGTTGAGTGGGTGAAACAGCCAGTCGGCGGCGGTCAGCGTGTCCGACCCGCGCCCCGCCGGGCGCCCCTTGTCGGCGACCCATTGCGCCGCCGCGAGCTCGACCGCGCCGAGTTCGTCGCCCGGTGGGACCGCCGCGATCAGAACGAGGTCGCCGCGCTTGGGCAGCATCATCACCGCGCGGACATCGAACAGCCGCGCGATCTCGGCGCAAATCGACTGGGCGAGCTCGGTCACCGTCGTCACGCCGGTCAATTGGCGCGAGAAGCCGGCAAGCGCGGCGTTGGCGCGCGCGCTCGTCGCGGCGAGATCAGCCTGGACTCGCGTCCGCGCCGCGAGTTGGCTGACGATCACCGCAACGACCAGCAGGACGAGAACGGTGACGAGGTTCGCCGGGTCGGCGATGGTGAACGTGTAAAGCGGCGGCAGGAAGAAGAAGTTGTACGCCAGCGCCGACAGCACACCGGCGAACAGCCCGGCGCGCAGCCCCCAGACCGTCGCCGCGGTCAGCACCGGCACGAGGTACATCATGTCGACGCTATTGACCGTCTTCGGGCCGGTGAGGACCTCGGCGATGCCGGTCACGCCCGCGACCGTCAGGAAGGTCCACAGATAGTCGAGCGGGCGGGTGATCGTCCGGCGCGGCGCGGTCGTCGGCTGGGCGGCGCCCTTGCCGGTCGGCAGGACGTGGACCGCGACGCCGTCGATGCCGCGAACGAGCGCGTCGACGACCGAGCCGTGCCGCCGCTCGAACCACCATGACCTGAGCGACTTGCCGACGACGATCTGGGTGATCCGTGCTTCGGCGGCGAAGTCGCACAGCCCGTCGACGACGTTCGCCGCCGGGATCGTCGCGGTCGTCCCGCCGAGCTGAACCGCGAGCGCGAGTGTCGCCGCCAGCCGCGCCTGCGCCGCCGCATCGAGGCGGCGGCTGCGCTCGGTCTCGACATGGAGCACGGTCCACGGCGCGCGCATGGCGTCGGCCAGGCGCTTGGCGGCGCGGACGAGCTCGGCGGCGCTGGCGGCGGCGTCGACCGCGACGAGCACTCGTTCGCCCGCGGCGAAGGTCCCCGCCAGCGCCCGCGCGCGCAGGTCGCCGAGCATCTCGGCGTCGACCGCCGCCGCCGCCCGCCGCAACGCGAGCTCGCGCAGCGCCTGCAGGTTGGTCCGCGCAAAGAAATGCCCGAGCGCGCGCGCCGCCTCGT